>QMUF01000081.1 GCA_003663525.1 Thermococci archaeon
ATTTAAAACTTTTGCATGTTTCAGATGTTGCTATAACGATGTCTAAGTTTAAAGAGGGATGGAATATTACTGCCCATGAAGCGATGCTATCTAAGACCCCAGTAATTGGGTCTGGTACTGGAGGGATGAGGGAGTTATTGAGAGGAGGCGGTCAAATTATTTGTAGAGATTTTTCTAAACTACCAGAGATGGTAGAATACGCTCTTGATAATAAAAAACGACTCGCAAGAAAGGGCTATAAATATGCATCTCAAAAAAAGTTTACAATTGAGCATTTTGAGAAAAAATGGATAGAAATTATCACAGATATGGGGGAATGATGTGTGTCTAGGTATTATCGTGAGATGTTGGAGAATTTAAAAATGAATGCACCCCAAATAACCAAGGGTTTATATCCAAAATGGACAATACTAATGAAAAAGATAAAAGTTGCTATGTATTTTTGGGTGAGAGAGGAGGAAATTAATGATTGGTTTAATAATAAAAACGTATTTTTTATACTATCAATTGGAAGGTCGGGGACTAAATTTCTTTCCTCTCTGTTAAACAAAGCCCCAAATGCATTGGTAGTTCATGAGCCGTTTATTGAGTCAATACCACATCAAGATGTATTTAACGATCCAAGGAAAGCAGAGGAGTATATCCAAAAATTCCGAAAAAAAGAAATATACCTAAGAGTTAGAAATTATGACATAGAAACTTATGGAGAAGTTAACAGCTTCTTGAGACGCCACTGTCAAGCATTAAAGCACGATCTCCCAAAAGCAACACTGATTCACCTTGTGAGGGATGGAAGAGCCGTTGTTAGATCCATGTATTCACGAAATACTATGTTACCTAACGACTACAATACCAAAAGAATACGGCCTAGGGAAGATGACCCTTGGAAGGATGAGTGGCATAAGATGTCTAGGTTTGAAAAACTTTGCTGGTACTGGGCCGTAGAAAACAAATACCTAAGAGAGTGTATAGGGAAAACAGTTCAGTTTGAGAAACTCGTAACAGACTACGATTACTTTAAAAAGAATCTTTTAAAGCCTTTAAAGCTTGATATTCCAGAAGAGATGTGGAAAAGTGAAGTGAACAAACCTAAAAACGTTACTACTACTTACAAATTACCCCACTGGAAGGAGTGGGATCAAAAAAAGAAAGAAGCTTTTGAAAGAATATGCGGCGATGAAATGAAAAAGTGTGGATACAAACTAGATTGGTAAGGTGTATTTTGGAATATGTTCTTAAATAAATGAGTGGGGTGTTATAATGTTACATCTTATCATTCAAAAAATAGCAAATAAAAGCAAAACTATATCAAATTCATGTTAATCAAACAAATCTCGCTCCTAAATTGGATAAAGCAATCAAAAACCTAAAGCTCAAAGGTAAAATCTAAACAAACCTCTTTAGAATTTTCTTTATTACCTTCAAATCAACGCCTAGTTTCTTCTCTATCGCCAATAACAGCTCCACATCCTCCTTATCAACACTCCTACTAAGCAAAACAAAGAAGAAGTAAATCCCCAGGAATACTCCCAAAACAGGAATCACATACCATATGTTTGGAACTCTCAAGTGCAAGCTTTGAATCAACCCCAACAGGACAAAACTAATTGCTAGAGGCTTCACGTAATTCCAGCTGAAGGGATGAATCTTGGTCTTCTGATAGAGCCTTAGCGAGCTTAGACTGTTTCCAACAAAGTAAGATGTAGCAGTAGCTATTGCCGCCCCTTCCATTCCATAAATTGGAATTAAAAGGGCGTTAAGTATAATGTTAAGGACTGCAGAAACGAGATTTGCTGTCATAATAAATTTGCTTTCCCCGATCACTACGAGGCTCAGTCCGTTCAGCCCTAGAAAAGTGTGGAACATGAAGGCCAAAGCTAAAATTCTGAGTGCTAAGGTTGCTGGCAAATACTTTGATCCAAAGAAGAAGTTAATAGTGGCTTCGGGAAAGAGGAACATTATGCTAAAGAGCGGCAAAGTCAATAAAAACACCCACTTGGTCAATATTTGGTAAACTCTCTTCATTTCATTCATCTTATTCTGGGCATAAAGCCGTGAAGCCATGGGAGGATAAAGGAATGCAGCAGAACTTAAGAATATTCGTATTAGCCTTGCTAGGGGAGAAGCTGCATTGTAAAGACCAACAACCTCCGAGCTTTTATAATAACCAAGCATCAATGTGTCAGTCCAATTCATTACAAATGACAAAATCCCGCTGAAAAGGAGGGGAAGTGAAAATCTGATAAGCTCTCTTCCAAGCTTCAAGTCCAACGACATTTTAAATCTAAAGAGCTTGACCTTCCACAAGTCAAAAACCAGGGCCAAGAACATGAAGGCTCGGGCAAGGACGTAAGCGAGGAACACGTAAGTGAAGGGGAGGTTCAAGAGAACTCCCAGCACAACGAAGACAAGAAACGCTATTGGATAAGCCATGTCCTGAAAGTAGACCTTCTCCCTGACCCTGCCAAAGCCTCTCGAAATGGAGATCACAGTACCAACCAGGGCCCAGAAGGGTAATGCAAAGGCCGTTATCCTTAGAGCGTAAGTCAATCTGTCCTCATCAAAAACCCGGGCTATATTCCTTGCCCCGAGGATCAAAATCGCCGTCCAGATAATGCTGTTCACAAGAACAATCACAAGGGCCGTGGAAATTAAACCATTAACCTTCGAAGGCCCCTTTTCCCTGTAAAACGCAACCTCCCTCGGGAGGGAGTTCTGGAAGCCGAGAGTTGCTATGACAAGAGCAATGCTCAAGACGGTTAATGCCAAATTAAAAACACCGTACTCGGAAGTGGTAAAATATCTGGCGATGATAGCTCTATTAAAGAATCCGAAGAGCATTGAGATAAGCGTCCCGGCAAAGATTATTCCAGTTCCCCTCGCAATCCTCTGCAACGAATAGCTAACTTCGCTCATCGAATTCACCAGTTATTCTTATACAAAAAGTCAAAGACAGTGAATATAAAAACCTAATCTCCCCTCTGTATCTTTGCATGACCCCCAACTAAGCTCTTCTTAAGCTCAAGGTTTCTTATTTCACAATTTTCATCTATTATCGAACGCCATATTGTAGAACCTCGTATCACAGTGGTACTAAAGATTATAGAGTCACTCACATCAGAGTTCTCAATCACACAGTTTTCTCCAATGTAAGCGTAAGGTCCAACTATCGACCTCCCAAGAATCCTGGCACCCTTCTTAATCACAACTGGAGGAATGATTTTGGAGTAAGGACTTATCTGAATCTCCTCAATCTGGCTCTCCTTAAGTAATGTCTTCATAGCCTCCAAATAGCTGTCAGCCGAACCAATATCATACCAGTAATCATCGAACTTGTATGCATAAATTCCAATGTTGTTCCCTAACAGCCACTCTATGAAATAACCTGGGGAATCCCTATTCCCTCTCTCAAGGTATTCACCAACCTTCTCTATAACATCCTTTGGAAAAGCATAGACACCCGTGCTTATCAATGTAGACTTTGGTTGCAGAGGTTTTTCCTGAAAATCAATGACCCTGTTCCCTTCAAGGAGGACTACACCATACCTCTTGGCTAGCTCAAAGTCACCGACATCATAAACCGCTATTAGTGGCTTTCCACTGTAGTGTTTCAAAAAGTCTTCCAGAGAAAAGGAGAATAAATTGTCACCAGCAACTATAAGGTAATCATCAACCCCGAGTTCTGACACTGCATACTTAATAGCTCCAATAGTTCCCAGCTTTTCCTCTTCGCTTATGGTTTCCTCTACAATAAGGCCAATGTTGTTTTTTTCGGCCCAATTCTTAAAATGCTTCTCAAAGAACTTGTTGGTGGATACATGAACTTCCAAACCAAGATCCTTAGTCTTCTCAAGGATGTAATCGATGATGTATTTATCTCCCACAGGTAAAAGGGGCTTTGGTTTACCCTTTGTGATCGGCCACAAACGAGTGGCATAGCCGCCAGCCATGATAAGGACTTTCATTTATTACACCCCCTTATTCTCGTAATGTCTCCCGGATTTTATTCAGAAATTCCTCAACATCACGAACATCGTCCTTAAGATAATGGTAAATCTTTTTGTCGTTGATCTCCCAATATATGTGCACAAGCCGGTTCCTAAACCTAGCCATTAGCATTAAACGTTTTCCCAAATGTCCACTTATAATACCATTCTCTACTAAAACTCTGAAAGTGTCAGCGTAATCTTGTGGAAGCCTCATATGATTTTTAGAAATTAAGTGATATGCAATATCAATACATGCTTCGATAGCAACTAACAGATTATATTTGGCGCTTGAAATGTAATGCTTGTTCTTTAAAAAGTCCTCTTCAGAGAAACTTGAAAGTTCTCGAAGGTTCTGTAAGGCCTTCTCCGCTTCTGAAACAAGCTTCATGATTTTTTCTTTGTCATATTCCAAGGAGATCCCTCCCATACCTCTTGAGATAATAAGAATAATCATGATACTCACGCAAAGTCCCTTCCTCAAACTCGCATCTGGCATTTTCATCCTTACTAAAAAGGAGCTCCCCTCCAAGAGCCTTAAATCTGAACATCACCGGAGCATCATTAATAACCCTAACATCAATTGGAAGCCCTACAAACCGTGTTAGCTCTTCTTCCATCTCCAGCTCATAGACTAGATCGTAATCTCCATCAACGTAAATAGCAACATCAACATCTCTAAATGGACGCTTTTCAATGAACGATCCGTGAATATAAGCAAACAAAACCTCTTTCCGATTAATTAAGAAATCAGTAATCCTCTTCTTTATCTTCTCTCTATCCTCGGATGGTACATCGTATATCCTCATGTATTAAAATTCACATCTGAAAACTAAAAAACTTTCCCTAAAGCTTAAGAGACCTGCTATTAAAGTTAGTTTGGTGATAGAATGAAGGTACTCGTAACCGGGGGTGCCGGGTTTATAGGCTCTCACCTTGTGGATCATTTGATGGAAGAGGGTTATGAAGTTAGAGTTCTCGATGATTTAAGTGCAGGAAGCTTAGAAAACCTCAAACAGTGGATTGATCATGAGCGTTTTGAATTTATGCTGGGGGACATGAGAAGGAGAGATGTTTGTGAAAAAGCGGTAAGGGGGGTAGATGCCGTTTTTCATCTTGCTGCAAATCCTGAAGTCAGGATTGGCGCTCAAACTCCAGAACTTTTATATGAAACCAACGTTCTCATAACCTACAACCTCCTTGAGGCCATAAGAAAGGAAGATATAAAAGCACTGGCCTTTACTTCCTCATCCACAGTTTATGGAGAGGCAAAGACGATACCAACTCCCGAGGATTATGGGCCCTTGAAACCGATAAGTGTCTATGGTGGGGCAAAGTTAGCGGCTGAAGCATTGATAGCAGGCTATGTCCACACATTTGACATAAAAGCTGTAGTTTTTAGGCTGGCGAATATAATAGGGAAGAGGTCAAACCATGGAGTTATCTATGATTTCATAAACAAACTCAAGGCAAACCCCCACCGCTTGGAGATTTTAGGCGATGGAACACAGAAGAAGAGCTATCTCCACGTTAGCGATACCGTTAAGGCCATGCTCTATTTATTTAAAGAGTTTTTAAAGGAGGGCAAAATCTACGATGCTTATAATATTGGCAGTGAAGATTGGATCACGGTTACAGAGATAGCGGAGATAGTGAGCAGGGAAATGGGCCTAAATCCAGAGTTCTACTTTACTGGCGGTGTGGATGGTGGACGAGGATGGAAGGGTGATGTCAAGATTATGCTACTAAACATCGAGAAGGCCAAAGCAAAGGGCTGGAAGCCCAAAATGAACAGCAAAGAGGCCGTCGAAAAAACGGTAAGAGAGTTATTGGGTAAAGAATAATAAAACAGAGAAAGTGATAAATTAGTCACAGAGGGTAAATAGCAGAGAATAGATTGTCATCAGGATTATTAACACATCAACAACCCAATCATCTTCATTAGCCCCCTTATTTGTGTTTTTATCACAATCCATGCTACATCCCTCAAATAAGCTCTTCTTTTACCCCTTTATGTTAATTTTTCAGCAATTTTCATTGTAATTGTGCTTTCAACTATCGCTGCAATGAGTATTAAAGCTATTGAGATTCCAACAAGTTTGAAGAACTCTTTAGCATCTTTTTCAGTGATTATTTCTTCCTTTTTACCCAAGGCAAATTTCAAAAGTTCGTAAGGAATTTTAAAGCCAGCGATCCCGGCTATAATTAAGCCGGGGATTTCAAAAATACTGTGGGGGAAGATAAGAAGGAAGAATGTTTTAAGTTCTCCTAAGATTAGGGAAGATTGGAGTGTCGTTCCTAAATATATACCATTCAAGACCAGATTCAGCAAAGTTAAACCACCAAATGTCAGAACACCTCCAAATGAGAGTAAGAGGGTAACTCGAAGATTATTTAGAAGGATATATCCGAAATTAGGAGGATTTTTGTTAAAGTCATGTTTTATAGAAGACTTCTTATGAATTAATTCGTAATTTTCATGGTACTCTAAAACACTACCAAACAAAACACCAATGAAGAAAATTAATGTTGAAAATAAAGAGAGATATTTTGTATACATCGTAGAGCCCACTCCTAAGTATAATTTGTCTGAATATTATAACAACACAATAACTGAGATTAAAAGTAGCATTATCGCCATTAATATACGGCCAAAACACTCTTTTGTTGTTTTACAAAATCTAAATGCTTCTAATCCTGTGAAAATACTCCCAAATAGTGCGATTGCACCAAGTATGATGAACTTATACTCTTTATGGTTACCTTCTAGCATCATATGTGCCATAGGAATGTAAACCAAAGATAGTAATAAAGACAAAATTACATTCCTAATAACAGTTGGATTTCTGTTCATCCTTTGGTATTCAGCTTGAATTCCTATTCCAATCCCAATTATAACAAGCAATATTAAAAGACCTAAAGGATAAATTTTCATGATCCTCCCCCCCATTA
>QMUF01000082.1 GCA_003663525.1 Thermococci archaeon
ATGTGTGAGTGTAACTTCTCCAACCCCTGTTATTGGACTTTTTGTGAGTCCCTATACCGGCACTTGGAGCCAGAGCATAGAGTTTGAAGTTCTAGCAAACCAAAGTGTAAAGGTGGGAATGCGATTCGACACTGCCGGATTGTCCTTGGGAGATTACAATCAGAACATCACGATACAGGCCTTTGGAGGTCCTTGCGAATGAAGAAGTTCCTTGAATATTTCCTAATTCTCGTAGTTTCCGTGTTTGTTGTGGGGTCTATCTTGGGAGCTCTTCTTGATAGGCCCGTCTTCATGTCTTATGTTTCTTCAGAGAGCATGACGCCCACCATAAACAAGGGCGACCTCTTCTTCATGAACCCCTTTTCAAGGAGTGCCAATGTGGGAGATATGATAGTCTTCCACCTAAGGGGCAGCTGGACTGTTCATAGAGTTGTGGCAATTGTTGAGGATGGCTACATCACCAAAGGTGATAACAACGTTGCCACCGATCAGCAAGAGGGAAGAGCACTTCCCGTTTCAAAAGATAAGATAGCAGGGAAGGTCATCGCCGTAGGTAATTCTCCCCTTAAAATCCCACAATTGGGCACATACCTCCAGAGAGGAATCTCAGGAAGGACTAAAATGTTACTTGCCGCACTTATGATAATAGTGGGTGCATTAGCTTTTACCGGAGAAGCCCCAAAACACAGGAAAAAGAGGCCCAAGTTTATCAGAGTGAAGTTTAAAACCCTCTATATACTTGCCGCAGCGTTTCTCTTAATAATGCTCTCACTTTCAATATTTGTTTCCTGGCAGATGTTTCCAATAGAATACGCAGTAACTTCAGCCGGAGGGCAGAGAGAAGGGTGGGTTCTGCCGGGTTCTACGTTTGAGAGAGAAATAACGATCAAAAATGGGAACTTCTATCCGATGACATATTACCTTGAACCTCAGAGTGGAAGGATTTCAAGCATATCAGAAACTCACTTTGAATTGGGCCCCCAAGAGGAAGAAACAGTTAAAGTTACAATAAGCGCTCCCGAGGAAACTTCCCTGTTCACAGATAAAGTTAAGGTAAACGCCTACATTCCACTTCTTCCTGAATCGATTATAGGTTCTTTATATGGAGTAAATCCTGTGTTGCCTGTTTTTGCAATCCTCTTTGAGACTTCGGCATTTCTTGGAGTTCTATACTTCATCTCGGGCATTGGAGATGAAGACGTGTTTAAAATCAGAAATAAAAGATCCAGCTTATTAAGGCAAATCAAAATGGAGGTGTTTGGAAGATGAGAAAACTTATTCCAGTTATACTTTTGATGCTTCTCTCATCACTGATAGTCATCGGTTCAAGCGGGACTTTCATCTACTTTAATGCGGAAAGAGAGGTAAAGGTTGCAGTTGTTCCTCATGACGAGGAATACATAAGCTTCATGTGCTACGATGGATACGCAGCTACGGTAATAGTTGACCAGAACAGCGAACTTACTTTTGATGCATTAACAATTGGCAACTACTTAAATGAACTTAAAACCGTTAATATCTGGCTTGACCCGGATTACTCCAACCTTCCAAGTGGCGTTGAAATGTGGATAGAGAGTGAAGATGGTATAACAAGGTCGGTTGATTCCCAGGAATACTACACCTTCTGGGGCAACATCAGCGTTGGGAATGCGGATCCGGGGACTTATGAAGTTCCCATAACTCTCTATGCTACTTGGGATGGAGGGGATGCAGTAATAGAAACCTGTTCAATAAAAGTGGTAATCCTGAGCGGGCCGAAGATTAGAAAGATTCTCTTAAGCGGTAACACGACTAATATTCCATTGAAAACATATCAGGAGTGGGTGTTCCAGATAGAGGTCAAAAACTCGGGAACTGCCCAGAATTTGACAATAAAAGATGTAATTCCGGGAGAGTTTGATGTAGATCTAAACAGAACAAGCGCAAGCAAAGGGAGTTATAACTTTACTAGGCATGGAAAGTCAGATCACTTGGAATGGAATGTTGAATTAGGCCCGGGAGAGAGGGCTCACATGAACATAACGATCTCCACGAGATGGGTAAAAACTGGAAAATGTGGAAAATGGGAGTTTACCTCCTGTGGTTCATACAACCTTAACGAGGGTGCAAGGATAGTGGAGTATGGAATAGTGAGCAACAGTCTTGTTGTATCTACCGTGGAGTGCAAAGATAATGATAAATCTACCGGAAGCGGCAACACTACAGAAGTCAGTGGTAATCAGACTGGGAGCGAAGAACACTCTGGCAGAGGAGGTTAAATATTATGTGTATGGAGGAAATTTAGATGAATGGTGGAAATATTGATAAGGAAAAACTAAAAAAATGGATAACTAGAAGAGAAGTTCTTGCAGTATCGCTTGTTCTTTTCTTGTTTTTTGGATTTTATTCAATAAAGCTAATGGGGGCTAGCTCTGTTGTAACGATCCAGCAGACGGTTGGTAAATATACTCAAGAGGGGGAGCTTATTCATGTGGCCCTGTTAAAGAACAACACGCTTTACGGGGAAAAGCTCAGGAGAGAGGAGTATCCTATTCCCCTTGTAGAAAGTTTTGTGATCACATACAGCTATCGCTTTACTCCAATGACCTCAATAAAAGGGGGTTACAAAACCCAAGGGATAGTTCAATATACCGTAAATAAGGGCAGTGAAGAGGTTATCCTATGGGAGGAAAAGCTCTTTGAAAAATCAGGAGAGCTAAAGGATGGTAAATTTACCGTACAGTATGAGCTCAATTTAACCAAACTCGGAAACAGAACAAACCAAATAATAGAAGAGCTCGGTTTGAAGAGGTTAAATCGAAAAATAACATTTATTACAAGGGTCAATCTTAAAGGGAGCGTTTATGGAAGAGAAATAACCGAAAGCTTTGAACACAGCTCATCTCTAGTTAGGGACTCCGGAGCTGGTCTCTACTACTTTACTAATGAAAAAGAAAGCATGCAGAAAGCAGTAATAGAAAAAGGCACAAAGAGGACGGTGGTGAGTATTGTTGGCTTGCCATTCTACGCCGATACCGCAAAGAAAGTGGCTCCAATATTAGCATTGCTATTCTTAACACCCCTTATAGGAGGAGTTTATACAATCAGGGCTCAGAGACCCAAGAATGAATTTAAGGATTTGGCATCATACATCACAGAAGGGGCTCCAATCCACGTGGAGAAAAAGGTAATTCTGGCCACAAAAGACGATCTAAAGAAGACTTTTGATCTTTTGGATAAGCCGATCCTTCACTACAAGGATGGTGAGGAGGACGTTTACACAATAATTGACGGCAACATAGCCTACGAATACAGACATAAAAATAACTGATTTTTCTCCTCTTTTTTAAAATTTAGAAAATCAAAGAAAAGCAGCACTTATGCCCAAGATCAGTGCAAAAACAAACACCACCAATATTTCTACAATGATTGTCATCAGCCATGCTATTGTTGCTTTTATCCACTCCGTGTTAAATACTGTTTTTATGGCCCAGATGTATGCTATGATTCCCAAAATCCATCCTATAACCGGTATCCATCCTGTAAGCAGGGCCAAAATTCCCCCGCCAATTACTGCTATCATGGATTTCCCAAGGTTAGCTCCTTCTATTCCGGCAAACTTTGCTCCAAGCATCAGGAAGACCCCTGCAATCACAAGAGCGATCAATATTACTATCACTGCCATGAATCCCATTGCAGCAAAAAGTCCTGGAACAATTGGTGGCCCCATTGGCATAATACTTCACCTTAACTGACTTATTAGCGATATTTTCTTATTAGCCTTTTCACTCTTGGGTAGAAAAAGCTTTAAGGGAGCAAAGGGAAGCCTTCTGGGGATGTAAAATGGAATCAGTAGAGAGGTTTTTATGGGAGTATTTTATAGAACCGATGTACACGAGAGAGGGATACAACCCTTACAATACCATTGTTTATGCGATCATTCTTGGACTGGCGATTATCTACACATACAGGTGGATAATAAAGCCCCTCAAGATAAAGGTTGATGAAAAGCTCTTCTATGCCGTTACTCCAATGATTGTTTTTGGAGCAACTGTTAGGGCACTGGTTGATGGAGAGGTTTTAGAGCCCCACCCCCTCATCTTGACTCCCGGGATATTCTTTACTGCATTTTTCTTGATCTTGCCGGCTCTCTTTGCGGATTCAAAGCTAAAAACTTATCCAAAAATAACTGTTGGATGGGGGACAATTTTAGCCCTCTATGCAAACTATCTTCTTGTAACAAACGCCAAAAGCTGGGAACCCTATGAGCTGACGCTTTTCTATACTATAGTCCTTTTCCTGCCGATTTTGGTTTATTATAAGTTCAGGCCTTTTGAAAAGTTATATCTCTTCCCTGTATTTGCCCATATCTTTGACATAGGCTCGACGGTGGTGGCCATTCATTATTACGGCTACAGAGAAGTTCACTGGATTGAGAACCTTCTTGTTCAAAAGTTCGGAGCGTTTGTTTATTACCCTTGGATAGTGCTCATATTGGTTGTTGTCTATTATGGTTTGAGATATTTAGTACCCGATGAGGAAGAGAGGAGATTTTGGTATTTGGCAGTTTATATACTTGGATTGGGACCGGCGATAAGGGATCCGGCGCAGATGATTTTACAGCTTGCGGGTTAATAGTTTAATTCTTCCTTAAATCCTAATTTTTATAAGTAATTGTTGCGTAGTTATACTCACAGAAGTATACTTAGGACTATCTGGGGGAGAATAATGTCGAAGAGAAAGATGCTCTTTGCAGTTCTTGTACTCCTTATTCTTTTCGTTGGTTGGATAGCATGGGATACTTCTCCAGCTATGGAAAAACATAATATTCCTAAAGCAGAGAATTTAGAACTTCGTATTTTGTATCCAGAAAAACCAAGTGCAAAGGTGTCATATGGACCAGTTATAACAGAAGTTTTTAGGGATCTTTCCGCTAATTATACCTATCACCCCTATACTGTTGTTGGAAATCTGAGTGCTTTAATTACACCTGACCTTGTTAAGATTAAGTGGAGTTTTTTGATTATGAACAGAAGCCAGGAAAATACAACGATTTACATTTTATCCCCAAACTTTGGCAACTTGAGCTTGGTAATTAAAGACCAACCAGTTAACTTATCAAAGCTGTCTCACTACTCGTTACCTTACTATGAAGCGAAGATACTGTTTCTGAACGTGAGTTATCCAAAAGACAAACCGATACAGGGAGTAATAGAATACGAAACAAGAACAAATCTCCTGCTTGCTTACTTGCTCCCACTTTCCAGGCAATTTTTGGGAGGTTTTTATTTCCCACAAAACTATCCTCACGTGATATACTTTTCGCAAAACTTTGTTTTTCCAATATCTCCCGTGGGAATTCTTGGACTCTATTCTAATGGAACTCTCCTTGTTACCTTCCATTCAAAATACGAGGTAAGGTCTGAATACCCCTTGAAAGTGGAGTATGTGAATGATAAGACAACTTTAAGGCTTGATATCTCCAAACTGAGGGGCTCTGTTTATATCTACGAAAGAGGCTTTTTCCAAGAAGCTGAATTCACTATGAATAACACCAAAGTAAAAGTTTATGCTCCAAAGAATACGATGTTAGGCTTTAGGGAACTATCAAATGTCACCATGGAAATGATAAAGAGTTACACAGAACTCCTAAAAATCGTCCCGTACTCTGAAATCAACGTAATTTTTTATCCAGATTTACCTTATGGAAATGGGGAGGAATTTGAGGATTTTGAAGAGAGAGGAGTTGCAATAGTTGGTATTCAAGGTAGTGTCGGGGTAGCGGACTTTCTATCAACACTTGGACATGAGGTTGCCCATGTATGGTTTGGAAGCTATACTCATCTTGGAAGGATAGAAGAAAGTCTCGCCACCTATATGGCCATCAGTTTGGAAGATTCTACCAGGTTAGATTCAATTGAAGGGGATATACTGACTTATTTTCCCATCTATGGAAAGCCGTTGGCTAAATCATATGAGGAGGGTATATCTAATCCAGATGTGAGGAATAGTGTTAGATACTATGGAGGTGCTTTCATCTTCCGTTCTCTGCAGTTTGTTCTTGGAAACGAGACCTTCTTTAATGGTTTAAGAGAACTTTTGAGGGGGTGTCATGGTAAAGAATGCAATTTAACGGACGTTCAAAACGTTTTCGAGAAAGTTAGTGGGCAGGACTTGGACTGGTTCTTCAAGGAATGGTTTTACACCCCAAAAGTGCCTGATTATGAAGTAGGAAACTTAAGTGTAACTCAGAGGGATGATAAATACTTCCTAACTTTTGAAATTGTTGACAAAAACAACTTCACAATGCCCCTCGAAATTGAGGTAATAACATCAAAAGAAAAACTCGTTAAGAAAGTTTGGATTAAAGAGAAAGCAAAGGTAATCTTTGAACTAAAAGATAAGCCCCTGAAAATAATCCTGGATCCAAATGAATGGATAGTAAACGAGAACAAAAAATATAATATTGAAGGAATAGAGATAATAGTCGAGTAGTGGATTCTTTAATCCCTTCTTAACTTTCTCCCCTCTTCGAGCTCTCTTCTCAAGGTTCTTGCCTCAAACTCAGCTTTCTTTGCTCTAAACACCTTTGCAATTCTCTCAATAGCTTCGAGCTTCCTTATTATGCTGTCGAGCCATGTAAAAACGTCTCCCGGGTAGACCACAAGGGAATACTGTCTTCTGAAGTACTCCGCTATCTGGGTCGGGTGTTTTCCTTGTCTTCTGAGCTCGATTATAAGCGATGAAACCCTCTCCATGGCGTATTCAGTGCATTCCTCTTCCTCACACATGAAGAAGTCTTGGTAAATTAAAAACAGCTTATCCTGCACGTTTGGACTAACCTCTGGCAGAACTTTTTCAAGCTCATCTAAAATCGAAGCAAAGCTTGGGGAAAAGATGTTGCTGCTCAATC
>QMUF01000083.1 GCA_003663525.1 Thermococci archaeon
AAGGGGTTTAGATGAAGGGTTGGGACGGCCCGGACTGCCTGTGGAGGGAAGACCTCTACCCCGTATCGTGCCTTATCGGGCAATCATAACGGGGCAAGTCTTCCTGATGAAGCAGGAAGCCCTACCCGTAAGGGCGGGGTAGTTCACCTCTTCTCTAAATATTTTTCAATGGGCTTTGCGGGGATATCAATTGTGAGCCCCACTTTTTCTAGGGCCACCCTCAATGCGTAGATCTTTGCGTGGTCTTTGAATTCGTTTGGAGCATAATTTTCTATAGGAATATGGAGGAATTTTTCAACAAGAGTCTTTATTTCGGCCTCACTTTTTGCCTTTTTAATGTCTTCAAACCACTTTCTGATGCCATCTAAATCTATTTTTCCGTATAATGGGATTTTTGAAAGTGTTGTCTCATTTATACTAGCCAAAATTCTTGCAACATCTGCCATAGGTGTTTTGTTGTCAATTATTAGTCTTTTTACCACTATCCAGCTTCCATTCTTGGCAGTGAAGTTTATGTGTTCATCGTGATATATGAGAGTAGTTTTTAACTCAGTTATAACACCCTCTGGGTAATTAATGGAAAGCTTCTTTGATAAGGCCTCTCTGGCTAACAAAGCTTTTGCAACATTAAGTAAGTGTTTCTTGAGTTTTTTGTTTTCCTCAAATATCATTGGGTTAAGCTTTCTTGAAGTTCCAGGGGATTTTAAGGTCTTTAAGAGTTCCCAAAGATCTTTCTCAGCCATTTCCTCAGCTAAACTCATTATCCCAGCGACATTCATGATTTCTGTTAAATACTCCGGGAGTTTCAGAGTCACTGTATTTGATATCATGGCCAGAAAGTGTGCTATTTGCTGATCATCCATAGCAAGCAGTTTATCTCCCACTTTCCAATTCTTGTGGTTTGCAGTGAAGGCTATATGATCTTCAATTTTCATTTTCACCACCCCGTAGGTTTTTAGTTTTCTATTATTTTAGTTTTTTGTCTTTCATGATTCTTTTAAAAAAAGTTTATAAGTTCACTTAAGCAACCCTAATTTGAGAGAGGTGAGGATTTTGAGCGAGGATGTTAATAAAATCAAAGAAGAGCGTTCATATGGTGAGGAATTAGATTTGGGGGTTGATTTCAAGTCTACTGAGGAGATTAGTGTTCCTGAGAAGTTGGTAGATCAAGTAATTGGACAAGAACATGCTGTTGAAGTTATCAAAACTGCTGCAAAGCAAAAAAGACACGTATTGTTAATAGGCGAACCAGGGACAGGTAAGTCAATGCTTGGCCAAGCAATGGCAGAACTATTGCCAACGGAGGATTTAGAGGATATTTTAGTTTTTCCAAATCCTGAAGACGAAAATATGCCTAAGATAAAGAGTGTTCCGGCATGTCAAGGAA
This sequence comes from Thermococci archaeon, assembly GCA_003663525.1. Lineage (GTDB taxonomy): Archaea > Methanobacteriota_B > Thermococci > Thermococcales > Thermococcaceae > Thermococcus_A. The sequence continues at coordinate 1,388 of QMUF01000083.1, forward strand.
AGCAGATAGTTGAACGCTATAGGCAAAAAGCAAAAGAGCAAGAGAATATAAAATCTTACATTTTGCTCTTTGTACTGTTTGTAGTTATGCTGGCAGTTCTAATGGATCGTTCAGCCCAGACATTGCTCTTTGGTGTTTTCGTCCTTATAGTATCATTAATGGCCCTTTCAAACATGAAACTCCGGAGTCAGGCCTTGGTACCGAAGCTATTAATAGACAATTGTGGCAGGAGAAAAGCTCCATTTGTTGATGCAACAGGCGCACATGCTGGAGCTCTCCTTGGAGACGTTAGACACGATCCGTTCCAGAGTGGTGGTCTTGGAACTCCTGCCCACGAACGTGTTGAACCTGGAATGATTCATAGGGCCAACAAAGGAGTCCTTTTCATAGATGAGGTAGCAACCCTAAACATAAAGATGCAGCAAAGCTTGCTCACTGCAATGCAAGAAAAAAAGATGCCAATAACAGGACAAAGCGAACTATCAAGTGGTGCTATGGTAAGGACAGAACCAGTTCCATGTGATTTTATCCTTGTAGCAGCTGGAAACTTGGATACTGTTGATAAGATGCATCCTGCTCTGCGTTCAAGAATAAGAGGTTACGGTTATGAAGTTTACATGAGAACTACAATGCCTGATACTGTAGAGAACAGAAGAAAGCTTGTTCGCTTCGTTGCCCAAGAAGTTGTAAAAGACGGTAAGATCCCTCACTTCACAAAAGATGCGGTTGAGGAGATAGTGAGAGAAGCTCAAAAGAGAGCTGGTAGGAAGGGCCACCTTACACTTCGCCTCAGAGACCTTGGTGGTATCATAAGAGCAGCAGGTGACATTGCTATCAGGGAAGGAGCAAAATACGTTACTAGAGAACATGTTTTCAAAGCTCTCCAACTTGCAAAACCCCTTGAAAAGCAACTAGCTGATTGGTACATTGAAAGAAAGAAGGAGTATCAAGTTATTAAAACCGAAGGTGGGGAGATAGGAAGGGTTAACGGCTTAGCAGTGATAAGTGAACAGAGTGGTATTGTACTTCCAATTGAAGGCGTGGTTGCACCAGCAGCAAGTAAAGAAGAGGGCAAGATAATTGTAACTGGAAAACTTGGAGAGATCGCAAAGGAAGCTATTCAAAACGTCTCGGCCATAATAAAACGATACAAAGGAGAGGATATAAGCAGATATGATATTCATGTCCAGTTTCTGCAAACCTATGAAGGGGTTGAAGGTGATTCAGCAAGCATAAGTGTTGCTACTGCGGTTATTTCAGCCCTTGAAGAGATCCCAGTAAAACAAGATGTTGCAATGACGGGCTCATTGAGTGTTAGAGGTGAAGTACTTCCAGTAGGAGGGGTAACTCCAAAAATTGAGGCAGCTATTGAAGCAGGAATAAAACAAGTTATAATCCCCAAAGCAAACGAACAGGATGTATTCCTAAGTGCTGATAAGGCAGAAAAAATTGAAATAAACCCTGTGGAAACAATAGACCAAGTACTCCAGATTGCTCTCGAGGATTCAGAGAAGAAAGAAGAACTTATAAGGAGAGTTAAAGGGGCCTTACCTCTACATGCTTAGCTATCCAAGAGTTCTAAAAGGCCCGCACACTCTATTATTTTTGTGGCAATCTCTTTTCCCACTTCAATGTCCGTTAGTCCTTTTACAATGATCTTTCCACTTGGGTATATACTGACCTCATAACTTTCAACTACACTAATGGCTAACATTTTTGGAATAACACTTTTTATTTGATATCCTCTTTCTTTCAAGCACTCTGTGGTTCTCTTTAAGTCCACAATAACTTCTTTGTCCCATGAGTAAGGCTGCACTATTACCCCTTTCATTGTGGTGCATGGTTTTGAGATTATCATCCTATCACCACATTCGATTTAAAGTGTACTGTTTTTATCAGTTTCTACCCATTTTTGGGTATTGAAAAGGTAATCACCCGCCCGAAATGTTAAAAATAATATTTCGAACTTCAATTATGCTGCTTGAAATACTATTAGGCATAATCTTTCTCTGGGATGGCTACTTCTTTGTCAACTACCTGATTAGTCTTTTAACTTCATATAAAACTCGGATGTGGGCCCCCTCTGTAACCATTCTTATTCCAGCTTATAATGAGGGTGGAACAATACTGCAGTCTATAAAATCAGCTCTTTCTCAGAATTATCCCAAACTCGAAGTCATTGTAGTTGATGATGGCAGTGGAGATGAGACATTTGAAAAGGCAAATTCTATCAAGGATTCAAGACTCAAGGTTTTCAGAAAGAAACACGAAGGAAAAGCAAAGGCTTTGAATTTTGGTCTCCAAAGAGCCAGTGGAGAAATAATAACTACTATCGATGCGGATACATTATTAGCGCCAAATGCAATTAGGGAATTGGTTAAACGTATTTACTCAAAGGAAATTGTAGGAGCTGGAGGTCAAATTCGAGTTCTTGGTAGTTCTTTTCTTGAAAGGGCCCAAGATGTTGAACACTTTAGAATAGCCATGTTTAGAAGAGCTAAAGAACTTGAAGATCTAAGTGTTGCTCCAGGTCCACTCTCTGCTTTTAGAAAAACTATCTTGAGAGAAATTGGAGGGTTTGTTGAAAGCAAAGTTGAGGATTATGCAACCACAAAAGCGATTAAAAAGTTAGGAAAAGTTGTTTATGCTCCAAAGGCGAAAGTCTATGTAAAGATGCCAAGCAAACTTTCAGAGCTGTGGATACAGAGAAAAAGATGGTTTTTGGGAGATTTGGAGCATTTAGGAGGAGGATTTGAAAAAGAACTTCTTTTCCTTATGTTGGGGGATTTTATCGCATTTTTGGATATAGTTATTCCCATTGCTCTGACACTCACAGGAAAGTTTGGTTTACTTTTACTCTTTATTGGCTATGAAATTCTAACTGCTTTAATTCCCATACTTGTTGAGGGAGGATCTCTTTTGAATGCCGTGCTCTTTCCTATCTTTTTATGGTTTTGGGCGGTTTTTTACTTAGTTTTGCACATCTATGGATATTTGTTGAAAATCCATCATAACCTTTAAAAACTGAAGTTCTATATAGATTATATACTCTATATAGTAAATTAGGAAGGAAGGAGAAATGGACTGGATTCTATTCCCAGCTCTTTTTATGGCATGGGCCGTGGGAGTTAATGATAGTGCAAAAGTAGTTGGTACTGCTGTGGGATCTGAGTTATTGGGGTTTAAGAAGGGTGTTTTTGTTATTGCAGTATTTACAACTACGGGGGCCGTTTTTGGTGGAGGAGGTGTTTCTGGAACTATCAGTGAACTGGCCAAAGGGTTGGATGCTTATTCAATAGGAATAATCCTTTTTAGTGCTGCAGTGGCCGTTACTCTAGCGAGCATAAGAGGGTTACCGATTTCTACAACTCAATCAATCGTGGGAGGATTAGTGGGGGCAGCACTAACATTTAATTTGATAGTAAAGTGGGAGATACTTTTCAAAATAGTGCTTGCATGGGTTTTGTCTCCATTGTTAGCTGCTTTTTTAGCAATCATGGTTTATGAGGTTTATGTAAAGCTCTTTAAGAAAATAAAACAAATTCAGCTCCTTGAGACAATGTATAAGTGGCTTGTCTTTATAGCAGTTGCATTTTCTGCTTTCAATCTGGGAGCAAATGAGCTCTCTAATGTAGTTGGTTTAATGGAAGCCATAAGTATTGATGGTTCATTCAAACTCGTTCTTTCCTTGACTCTGGGCTTTGGGGCACTAACTTTTAGCCATGAGGTGATTATGAGTGTTGGTAAAAGACTGACTCCCCTTGACCCTCTTTCGGCATTTTCATCCCAGTTTGCTTCAGCCATGGCAGTGACTACCGCGAACCTTTTTGGTCTTCCAGTTAGCTCAGGTCAGGCAGTTGTTGGAGGAGTGGCAGGGCTTGGTTACCATTTGGATAACCCTATTAATTGGGGCTTGATTAGGAGCATAGTATTGAGCTGGATTTTTGCTCCATTGATTTCTGGGATTCTAACGTTCCTGCTTTTGAGCTTACTTCCGTAGGTTTTTAAACTCAAAAATTCGAAACCTTGGTGGTGGAGAAAATGAGTGAGTTTAGATTTGAAATAAAAGCAAGAGATGCTGCTGGAAGAATTGGAAACATGGAGATCAATGGCAAAAAACTTGAGACCCCAGCTATAATGCCCGTTGTAAACCCCAAACAGCTCATAGTAACTCCTAAAGAACTGGAACAAATGGGATTTGGCATTATTATCACAAATTCATATATCATCTACAAAGATGAAACCCTCAGGGAAAAGGCCCTTGAAAAGGGCATCCATAGACTCTTAGGCTACAATGGCATAATTGAAGTTGATTCTGGAAGTTTTCAGCTCATGAGGTATGGGGGGATAGATGTAACCAATAGTGAAATAATAGAATTCCAACATAAAATTGGGGTAGATATTGGGACTTTTCTTGATATTCCTACTATTCCAGATGCTCCAAGAGAAAAAGCAGAGGATGATCTAAAAATAACCCTGGAAAGAGCAAAAGAGGCCGAGAGAATTAAAGAAATAGCGATGAATGCTGCTATACAGGGTTCAACTTACCCAGATTTGAGAATCCATGCTGCCAAACAGCTTAGTGAAATGAATTTTGAAGTTCATCCCATCGGCGCAGTGGTTCCCCTAATGGAAGCCTACAGATATCGAGATCTAGTTGATGTTGTTATCGCTTCAAAAATAGGATTAAGGCCGGATAGACCGGTTCACCTTTTTGGAGCGGGCCATCCAATGGTATTTGCATTGGCTGTGGCAATGGGAGTGGATCTCTTTGATTCGGCAAGTTATGCGGTATATGCAAAAGATGATCGATATATGACCCCTGAAGGGACAAAAAGGCTCGAAGAACTTGAGTATTTTCCATGCTCATGTCCGGTTTGTTCTCGCTATACTCCACGAGATCTCAAAGAAATGCCTAAGGAGGAGAGAACCAGGCTCTTGGCTCTTCACAATCTTTGGATTATTAGAGAAGAGCTTAATAGGGTAAAACAGGCCGTAAAAGAGGGGACTTTGTGGGAATTGGTGGATGAACGTGCTAGATCCCATCCAAAGATGTTTGCGGCATATAAGAGGCTTTTAAACTATAGGGATTACTTAGAGGAGAATGAACCAGTAACAAAAGCTTCTGCATTTTTCAAAGTAAGTGAAGAAATAATGAAAACTCCGGTGCCTTTAAGAGCAAAAATACGAGCTGAAAGCGTCCGTAGAAAATTCCAAAATACCTTAAAACATCCGATTTTTGGTGAAATTCCAAAATACCTGATTTTAACATTTCCATTTGCACAAAGCGAGGGTGAAGAGGATTTTTCCATAAAAAGGCCAACTAAAGAAGAAGCCCAGCTATATGTTCAGGCAGTTGCTGAATACCAATTTGGTGAAGGAGCTTCTGAGGCATTTAAAGATGTTTTTGTAGAACTTTCGAGAAAAACGGGAATGCCAAGGCAGATAAAAGCTAAAGGACAACATTTAGCAACATTTAGGGCTGATGA
>QMUF01000084.1 GCA_003663525.1 Thermococci archaeon
CCTTTTCAGATGGTCTTCCTCTCGAGCTTTTCTAATGCATTTACTTACTCAATATCCCTCCTGGGACTCCTCTTTGGGGCCACATCAATCAGCAATGAAATTGAAAACGGCACTATGAAGATTTTAGGCACAAAACCCATTTACAGGAGCCAGATAATTCTGGGAAAGCTTTTAGGAAGTTCCCTAATTATCTTTGCCGGGTTGGTCATATTTTATATCCTCACAGTAGCGTTTGCATTAATTATAGGATTCCCATTTTCCCAAGAAGACTTTGTGAGGTTTTTAATCACATTTCCATTCAGCTTCCTCTATGGATTGATTTTTTCAAGTTTTGGCCTATTAATATCAGTTTCCATAAGGAAATCCAAAAATGTGTTGATAATGGTCATATTCATTTTTATCTTTTTCAACGTGCTCCTTAGTACTATTGCTGGAATAGTTGCCTTAGCCATTGCAGGATTACCCCCCATTCCAGAACTTCCTGAAAATGCTCTAAACCTAACAGAGGAGGAGCTTGAGGATTTAATACTCAAAGATCCCTCTTATCAAGCATGGCTTACTGAATTAGTGAATACTACGGAGAAAATCCTTTACATCGCACCAAACTACCACTACCAGGAAATCATGAGACTACTCTTTGGGGGAAAACCTCAAATTAGTGAAGTGGTTTCAGCGATAACCTATAATGAAATGGTTGTTGAGAACAGAAGCCTCGGAGAAAGCTTGGGATTAATTTTCCAGAATGTAATTATGTTAATGATTATGTTTCTACTCCCTCTTCCAGTAAGTTATATCAAATTCATAAGGGCCGACTTGAGGTGATCAAGATGTATGCGATTGAAATTGAGAATTTAACTAAGAAGTATGGTGAGTTTATAGCCGTAGATAATCTAACATTAAACATTGAGAAGGGGATCATCTTTGGATTTTTAGGCCCAAATGGCGCCGGAAAAACAACGACAATACTCAGTATGTTGGGATTAATAATTCCTGATAATGGAAAAATCCAAATCATGGGATATGATGTTTTAAAAAGTCCAATAAAAGCCAAGAACCTCCTTGGGTACCTCCCGGAGAATGCGACATTGTATGAGGAACTTACAGCTTGGCGCAATTTGGAGTTTTTCGCAAGCTTTTACAGAATTCCTAATCGAGAAAAAGAAAAGCGTATAGAAGAGCTACTTAAACTCGTTGGGCTCTGGAAGGTTCGTTACAAAAGGGTAAAAACCTTCTCCAAGGGTATGAAACAAAGGCTTTTGCTTGCCCAAGCCTTAGTAAATGACCCTGATGTTCTAATCCTTGACGAACCCACAAGTGGTCTTGACCCAGAAGGAGCCCATTTAGTTAAAAGCATAGTAAAAGAAGAGGCAAAGAAAGGAAAGACGGTGTTTTTCTCATCCCATGTCCTTAGTGAGGTCGAAGAGCTCAGTGATAAAGTTGGTATCATCGTTCGAGGAAGGTTAAGAGCAATAGGGCCTCTTAACCGTATAAAAAAGCAATTTATGGAGCTTGAGGGGTATGAAATAAAAATTGAAACCAAACAGAGAATGCCAGAACTTAATGTTGATGGGGTAATCAGAGTAGAACGAATTGACGAAAGGAAGGCAATAATATTCACAAAAGAGGACATCAGAGCACAGATATCTGACTACCTAACAAGCAAGGGAATCACTATAGTGAGTCTTAAAATTGAGGAACCTAGCTTAGAAGACGTTTTCTTGAAGACAGTATATAAGAGGGAGGGAAGAGGATGAAAAGATGGGGGTTTCTTTTGGGTCTCCTTCTCCTTCTTTCCACTATCCCAGCAAAAGCTTCTCTCCCATGGATAACAGTTTTTGAAGGAAGAGTGCAAATAGGAGAAATCCTAATTGTAGGAAACTACCAGATAGAGATAACCCAAGAAAAATACTCGCTAAAACCATACGCACTCATTCGTAAAGAAGGTAAAATCAGAAAACTAGTAGAACTTAACGGAATCGTTGAAGTTGGTTCAATACGGATAATAAGAGGAAGCTTTGACGATAGTGGCCTTTTCATAGTTATCCAGTACAAGCCAACTTTTATTAACGAGCTAAAGCCACAAGAAGGTGATCTATTCAACATTGAAGGGTATGTAATTAAAGTTCTGGAAGTTGATAAAGCACTTTCCCTGAGTGTGAATGGGGTAGAAGTTTATGTAAAGGAAAACTCTCCAAGAACATACGATAGACTTGTGTTCGTTTATAATGCAGGAGTTTTAAGGGTCTACTCTGCTAATATCTCCGTGCAATATGATAACAGTAAGGATTACGAACTTTACTATCCCTTCAAGAGCTTGAGGACAAAAAGCGGGGTTGAGCTAACCATTCCAATTATCATAACAAATAACGGCAATGATGATATAACTCTCCCTTTGAACATTATTTCAGCACCAGCTGAGTGGAGAATTAAATTTCTTGGAGAAAGTAGCAATTATGAGGTCAATGAGATCACCCTACCTCCTAGAGATTCTGTAACTCTATTTCTTCATATAAACACTCCCGAAGGTGCAAAAGGTCCTAATAATATCACTTTCTCTGTAGGAGATAAAATAGGAGAAATAACAGTTGATATTATTGACAAAGAGGAAATAGAAATAATAACACCGTTGTTAGGAATTGAAGTTGAGGCAGGAAGTCTGATAAGTCTTCCTGTGTACTTCATAGGGCCTGAAACAAAAAAGGTCGTTTTCCTCGAAATAACAGAGAAGCCCCTTAACTGGGACGTCTATTTCACTTTGAATGGCTTAAGGATAACTTCTTTCCTTTTAAATAGCAATAAAGAAGTGAACCTTATTGTGAAAATACCTCAAAATATCGAACTCGGAACATACCCAATAAAATTCACCGCCAATGAGATAGAAAAGCTCATTACTGTATCTATCTACAAAACACATAGAGGAGAACCCGCAAAACTTCATTTAAGTGTAATAGACGAAAATGGAAACCCCATCCCAAAGACTAAAGTTCAAATTGGAAACGAGACCTATATTACAAATATTGATGGCTCATTGGAAAGGGAGATGCCAAAGGGGAATTATAACATTACAGTAAGTAAAGAGGGATATGAAAGCCACCAAGCCACTCTAAATCTAGAAGATGGGGAAGAGAGAGATGTGACAATTACACTAAAAAAACTCCTACATTATGCCAAAATAGAATTGGAAAGCGATCACCTAACAACCGGATTCGATTTTCAACCCAGTTACAAAATCCAGCTCGAAAATTTAGGAAAAGAGGATGATGAATATTTTCTAAGCCTTGAAGGGTTGCCTTCTGAGTGGGCTATACGATTCTTAAAAGACATACAAAGCAATCTAGAGGTCAAAAGCCTAAAAGTGAGTAGTGAAAGCAGCCAGATCATATACTTAAAGATTATCCCACCATTAAATGCTAAACCGGGAGTTTACAATGCCACCCTAAGAGTTAAAGCCTCTTCAGGCGAAGAAATAGCAAAAAATATACAGATAGAAGTAATCGGAAGATACGAAGCTTCTCTCGAAACCTCAAACTACCTACTTTCTCTAAAACCGGGAGAGGAACGAGAAGTTAAATTAACACTAAGGAATTTTGGGAATGCCATAACTAATGTCAACATTGAGGTAAATACCCCAAATGGATGGGAAGTAGAAGTTGAACCTCAGAAACTCGCTAAAGTAGAGAGCAACAGCGCCAAACCTGTGATTTTGCACATAAAAGTTTCTGAAACAACACCTGCAGGAGAATACAAAGTAAGCATAAAAGCAAAAGCTGATCAAACAGAGAGCGAAACCCGACTTACAGTTAGAGTCAGACAAAACTCAAACTATGCCTATCTAGGCTTAACATTGCTTTTTGCAACACTTATCGGGCTTATGCTAATTATACGCCATATTGGAAGGAGGTAAAGCCATGAAGGCCGAAATCAACATTGCTTTAAGAGAATTCCACTCTTCAATCAGGAGTAAAAGATTTGTAGTCACACTTGCATCTTATCTTTTTATGATATTTTTCTTCACCTATTCGATAAGGGATGAACTTATCCAGAGAGCAGGACAAGCAGAAGTAGCATACACTTCCTTACCCCTAACTGGAGTTGATGGAAATATGGTAATAACACCACTTTCACTATTAACAACCTCAAATTTATCCACGATTCTTATTTTCGGGAGCATACTTGGGATTACATTAGGAGCGGATTCCATAAACCGGGAAATAGAAGAGGGAACCATTAAAGTATTACTGAGTCACCCACTGTATAGAGATCACTTAATAACCGGAAAATTTCTTGGAAATGCTCTATCATTGGGTTTAATGATCTCCGTTGGATTTGTGTTTTCTATAGCTTATCTCTTATTGCTTGGAATTCCAATAGATGAGGCCTCCCTTATACGAAGCTTAATAGCTGCTTTTGTAACCTTAGTTTACACTACCATATTTCTAAGTATAGGGCTTGCTTTTTCAAGTATTCTGAAAAGGTCTGAGGTATCTACTCTCGTAGCAATAGTATTTGTGATACTTTTGATCCTAGTGTACCCCCTAGTTTCTCCCACTTTGGCCAGTAAACTTGTTGGAGAAAAACCCTACTGCCCCTCAGAGTACAATGAGAACAAAAAATATGATAACAAAATAGATAGCTGTATAGCAATGAAGGAGTGGGAAAAAAAGAGATTGTTGTGGGAAAGAAAACTTCTCACGCTCACTCCAACCTACCATTATGGATCTCTTATAACATACGTGTTTTCCGGGGATGAGTTGACTCAGGATTATATCCCTCTTGAGGAATCACTTTCATTCGGAATTGCAAGTCTTCTAATATTTTTAACTGAACTAATACTCCCATTAGCGCTAGCATATATACGATTCGCGACTATGGATCTCAAGTAACCCCTGCACTAAAACTTTTAAATAGGGAAATGGAAATCTTCATCCCTTAGCGACTCCTATGGGCCTCATTCTTGCCACTAGATTTGCTATTCCTGCCTCATGCACAACTTTAACAACATTATCAACGTTCTTATATGCACCTGGAGCCTCCTCAGCTACAACCCTCATGCTTGCTGCCCTGATGTATATTCCCCTCTGCATTAGCTCATTCCTAAGTTTTTCTCCTCTAAACTGTCTAGTTGCAGCATGTCTGCTCAAAACTCTTCCAGCACCATGGCATGTGCTTCCAAAGGTCTCTCTCATTGAACCTTCAGCTCCGGCCAATACGTAGCTTGCCGTACCCATTGATCCAGGGATAAGTACAGGCTGTCCCACATCACGGTAGACTTTTGGAACTGCTTCATGTCCTGGAGGAAACGCTCTTGTGGCTCCTTTTCTATGCACTACAACTTTAACTTTCTTTCCATCAACTTCGTGCTCCTCAACTTTTGCTATATTATGGGCAACATCATAAACTATGTGCATTCCTAAGTCTTCGGCCTTTTGTTTGAATACTTCTTCAAAGCTTTCCCTTACCCAGTGTGTTATCATCTGTCTGTTTGCCCAGGCAAAGTTTGCTGCGCCTTTCATGGCACTAAAGTATCTCTGGCCTTCTTCTGTTTGGAATGGAACACTTACGAGTTCTCTGTCAGGCCATGGCACGTTGTATTTTCTATTGGCTTTTTCCATAATCCTCAGGTAATCACTTGCCACTTGATGTCCAAGGCCTCTCGAACCTGTGTGAACCATAACTACGACCTGTCCCTCAAATAGACCGTAAACTTTGGCTATTTTTTTATCGAATATCTTATCAACCACCTGAACCTCCAAGAAGTGGTTTCCACTTCCAAGGGACCCTAATTGTGGAGCCCCTCTTTGCTTCGCTTTTTGACTTACTGCATTTGGATTCGCTCCTTCCATTCTTCCGTTTTCTTCCAAATGCTCTAAATCCTCTTTCCAGCCATAGCCGCTATCTACGGCCCATTTGGCACCGTCCGCTAAGACATCATCAAGCTGTGTCCAGTGAAGTCTAATCCTTCCTTTGCTTCCAAGACCAGATGGGACGTTCTTGAAGAGAGTATCAATGATCTGCTTAATCTTTGGTCTTACATCTTTCTCAGTTAAATTCGTCCTAATAAGCCTGACACCACAGTTGTGGACAACAACTCCGTTGGCTATGAAGTTGTGGGCAGTGTGGTAAGCGCCAATATCGTAGAACTTTTCATACTTCGGCCTAATCATCTCAACCTTGATGACCTGCTCGGCGACAAAACCACCCTCGTAGCCCCTCTCCCTCGCGAACTTCTCGAAGGTCGGAAAGTCCCTCGAAACGCGCGACTCCTTGTCTCCTTCGTAGATGGCCATCTCAACGAAGCGTTTGTCTACAACGTCTTTGACGGCCTCGTATACCTTTGTCACGCTTTCCATCTCCATGTAAACTTCTCTTGCGGTCTGAGCGGCCTTCTTCCTTGCATCCCTAACGTGCTCCTTGAACTTCAGGTAGGCGTAGGCGATTAGGCCCCTGGCCTTCTTCTCGAGGTCGTACTCGTAGTTTATCTTTCCGAGAAAGTTCCTGATGCTCTCCTCGCCGACGAGGGCGAGCCTGTAGGTGACGCCTTTCTTTGCTTTAACCTTGTAAACCGTAGTTTTAACGCCGAACTCCGCAAGGAGCTCCACTATCTCATCCATGAAAGCCCTGAGGTTCTCCTCAAGCCCATCGGCTTTTGACTGGATGAGGTTTATCGGTAGGGATGTGTTGCTCTTGAACTCTACGATGCTTCCATCCGCCGCAAAGAGGCCGGCAAGGAAGTTCCTCTTCACCCATAGGGGAGCGTTCTTAATCCACCCTGGAACACCGTATGCAATCTCGGCTTTCTTGCCCCTCGGCATTCCGAGCTTCTCCATGAGCATGGCAAAGC
>QMUF01000085.1 GCA_003663525.1 Thermococci archaeon
CATCTCGAAGAAAAGGGTTGGTTTGAGTGGTGTGAAGGGAATAAAGAAGTTATCAAAAAAGAATTTTTAAGAAGAGTTAAAGAAAAAGAGCTTTTAAATCCATTCTTCGGTTCCTGGTACACTCTTTTTGGAAAACAGTACTTAGGCTACTATCTTGGCTACCAATTCATCTGTTGGCTTGAACAAGAGTACTCACTAGAAGAGATTGCAATAATGGAAAAAGAAGTAATTAAAAGAAAAATTCTGGAGTTTCTTCGCTAAATATTTTCTCTTAAGTCAATTATGTGCTCAAGCTCAGGCCCTGTCTTTATAAGGCCCACCGGCACTCCAACTTTTTCTTCTATTTCTGTAATGAAATCTTTCGCCCTCTTTGGAAGCTTGTCAAACTCTGTGACTCCAAATGCCTCTTTGTCATATTTGTCAAGCATTGTGATTGCTAGCATTGTGGCACCATTTATTCTGGCTGAATAGCATGCAAATTCAAAGTCAAACCATCCTACTCTTCTTCTTCTTCCCGTAACCGTGCCGTATTCAACAAGGCCCATGCGATCTGCCTCCTCTTCACTCATCTCTGTGGGGAATGGCCCAGCACCAACCCTCGTTGGAAAGCTCTTGAAGACCACTATTACATCGTCAACTCTTGTTGGACCTATTCCAACATCACTGGCCATTGCAGAGGCCGAAGTGTCTTTAGAAGTAACGTAGGGATAGCTTCCGTAATAGAGACTTAATCCAAATCCCTGTGTCCCTTCAACCAAAACAAGCTTGCCTTCGTCAAGGGCATCGTTGACCTCTTGAGCAACGTCTGTTAGATAAGGTTCAAGTTCTTTAAGGTCTTTTACCTGCTTAGCTTTCCTTAATGCTCTATCTGCATTTGCAGGCCCACAGCCAGAGCCGGTAGTTCCTATTTTCCCATGGAGATAGCCATTTGTTCTATCAAGGTTCTTGTGCTCTGGATCGATCACTGTACAACGATAATCTATTCCCACTCTATTCTCCACGTTGAAATCTTTAAGGTGCTCAAGTTCATGAAAGAAAACTTCAGGATCAACAAGAACACCCGCTCCAACCAAAAGTCTTGCGTCTTTATTCATAAAACCCGTAGGAAGTTGTCTTACCGCATATTTTTTCCCATTTATAAAAACGCTGTGTCCAGCGTTTGTTCCTACTCCGCCCCTTGCTATGACCTCTGGTTTATCGTGTATCGCGAGATAAGCGATTATTGAACCTTTTCCTTCATCTCCCCATTGACCACCAACCACTATGTAGCTTGGCATGGCTCCTTACCCATAGTTAAGAGAATAACATCTTTAAAACAGTTTCGGATAAGGCAAATGGTGAAAATTGACAGAAATATGTCAAAATCTTTTAACCACTAGGCACATAAAACCCAACTTCCATGTAGTTGCCGCTTTCAATACCGTAACTACAAGGATAGGCCGTGAAGTCTTTTGCTAATCTTCTGGTAGAGTATCTATCCACTCCAGCTATTATTGCTAAAAGGTTTTCCTCGTTCCAAGGATTCCTTATGACCTCAACAACTCCCAGAGGATAATCATGAATGATTTTATTCCTTTCCTTAAGTTCCATATAAACCTCTTTTTCAATAGCGAAACTTGTAAAAGTTTCAAAGTTAGTTACATTCTTCTCTAAAATCCATGAGCCGTTGAAGACAAATTTCAGGGGAAAAGTTGTTAGGTTTTGCACTATCCCATTTGCCGCCGGCCCTCCAATGAGTACGAGGTTTTGCTTTAGATCTTCTTCGTTTAGCTCGTTCTCAGCTTTTACGGTAATTTTTGGCTTGCCGTTGTAAAGCCTCCAGATATCATCTCCTTCCATAAGCTCTTTGAGCATAAAAGCACTCCCTTTATCATATTCTACGCCACTTGGATCAGGATTCTTAGTCCCATAAACTATTATAATTTTTCCTTCCAAATAACCTCTATCAAAAAGCCTAAACCCACTGGGCGGAACTCTCTTCTCAAAGTAGTCACTAACGTTTTCTGGAGTTGCCCATTCTTTCATGTGCTCTATTAACCTTGGGATATAATCCTCAAAGGTCTCACTTGTCTTCTTTGAACTCTCAAAAATCTTAAACTCCCCCATTAAACCCCCAACCAGGTAGTATCCAATTGTATGATCCCTTAAGACAAAATATTTTGGGAGGTCGTGAACAAGTTCGTGCTTAAAGTTTAGGAGGAGATAGTTTGTCAATGCCTCCACAAGGTTCTCAGAGAGATAGAAGTAGCTTGTATCGAAGTGTGGGTCGTAGGAGGTATAGACAAGCTCACCCTGAACTTGATTGAAGTAATAGTCCAGTTCTGAAAATTCTGAGATATGCTTTGAAACAAGGGGGTTGACAAATGAGTGAGAATACTCATGAACAGCCAGATAAAGGTAAGAGATCTCAGCATATTGCTCAGGCATAAAAGCAACGTAGCCAAAATAATACGCAGTATCCCCGACAAACCTGCTTCCAGGATGTATCCTCAAAGAATACGAAAGAGCTATATGAAATGTCCCATACTGATTTCCAAAGAGCTCCTCAAACTTTTGGAAGATATCCTGCGTGAGAGCTTTTCTTGCTGGTTCCAAGACCTCCTTATATTCTTTTGCATGCCTTTTGTAAAATCCCATAAAATTGCTCTCCTTGGCAAAACTTATCAAAGATCTGTAGAAATCGCTTAGAGTCAGGTCATTCTCGCTCATATTGCCGAGATAGGGTTTTGAAACGAGAGAAGCTGCGAATTCATTTATTGAGTAGTCTCTTCTGTAGTGGGGCAAATCCTGAGGAATAGCGCCTCTGACCAGATAAACTGCTGGGTGATCATTATAAGGAGCAAAATAATCCAAAACATCATTTATATAGCTCTGAGGAGCTATTATAAATGGGTCGCTCCCGTTAAATGCTAAGATATACACAATAGCAAAAAGCTCAAGATTTGGATTTACCTCGATGAGTATCTCCGGAGTTTCTGCAAGCGCATTAGGAAGGGTAGCAATGAAAATGAGGAGGCACAAAATCAGTGAAACCGTTTTCATGCCACCACCATTTGCTTTATGTGATGAAAAGTTAAAAAGACTTACTGTTAAAAACAAAGAGCGAATAAAGCTTTTTCTTTATAGGCCCACCTCAAGGCCATATTGGTCTAGACCTAAGGCATGTCAGCTCCATCATCAGCTTCCATTAATTTCACGATCCCTCTTTGCTGGATTAATACATACTTTTCGTATGCAATTTTTTCAATCTCATTAACTGGAATGCACATTAACTTGTCATTCCTAAAATTGTAATGACACAGACGTGTTATAGTGTTATAAGTCCTCATATCAACGTAACTATAATAAACTGCAAAACCATCACTGCTTTTAGCACATTGAAAGTTTCCTCCAGCAATGCTTCCATTAAAAAACACCCTACTACCCGCATAATATCCATCAGTGCTAAATACGTCAATGCTCTTCTCGCTTACTCCATAAATTTTGCCATCATATGCTTGAATGCACTTCTCTGAAGGTGCATTACGCTCCCACAACAATTTACCATCTAAAGAGAAGGCATAAAGATAACCCTCGCTTCCAGTGCCAGACGATATTATTATATTTTCACTTGACAGAGTTGCATCCCGAATGGAATGCTTAATTGTTACATTAAATACTCCTCTTGTATTCACAATAATGAGATTACCCGGATACATAGGATCTAGAGTTCTAAAAGTTAAAACCAGAACCCTGTCAAACGCATAAATTGCGGGTACTGCATCGTAAGCCACAAGATTGTAAGTTTCACAATGTTTTGTACATATTCTGTAAATTATCTCAACCTTAGGAGGGCTTTCTTCCTTTTGAAAGGCATAAATTGTAAAGTTTTCAAATTTAATCCCGTAGGAGGCATTAAAAGGAATCGGAAAATGGAATATCCTATTGACGTTCAAATCAATATTAGTTGCGGAAGAATTCTGATGAGTTATCACAAACAGACTGTTTGATAAAAATGCATTTCTTACTCCCTCAATTTTCTTTAGAACCTTTCCAGTTGAAATATCAAGAATCAGAACAGTACTTTCATTCTTTATTACTGCATAATCTTCCCATGCTCCAATGAGCGTTCCTCGAATTTGCCATTGGGGTAAGTTCTCAGATGGGGGCTGGGGTTCGCCATCTGATGTCACCAAATAAATAAGTGGCACAAAAAGAAGAACAAGAATAAGACTAATTAGGCTCTTCAATTTTTCCATGATTGCCACCTTTAACTTTGTGGAATTGTACCTTTAACGCCATAACCCTATTCCCTTACTATTTTGTAGGCGTTTGGGTCTCCTTCTATGTAAATAGTATTGTTCTCAAGCTTCATGTGCCACGGTGTAGCAGAAATTTTCCTGCAACCTATGAGGTCGAGGTCAGTGGTGAAAACACAAAGCCTCAAATCACTCCCACCAACCCAATCCGACAAGTAATATGCTAATACGATAAACTTCTCATTCACATCAACTTTCAAATCACTCCCAAGAATGTAATGATCAACGTTTTCTGCTTGAACCTGCTCGAACTTGTACTCTTTACTCTTTAAATCGTAAACGCCGACATAAACGTAAGTTTTTTGCTCAAAATTAACCGGGCAGTATGAAGCATAATAAATCTTCCCATTAAAAATCTTCAAATTCGAAATACTTTTTCCCATAAGCTCAAGATGAAAGATAACCTCCCCACTGGAGAGATTAACGCCATAGATCGTGGGAGGAATATCGTACGGATCCACGTTGGCAGGCCTGTTCGAGAAAATCAAGACTCCATCCTCATAGTACTCAAAAAACGGTATGCCTCCTCCAACAATCTTCTCCCACCGCACGCTTAAGTTGTAATCCAAAAACATAACACGCGATCTACCAAGTCCATCGGGATAGTACGAAATAAGGAAAATCCCCTCTGGAAAACAACCATACTTCCCATCAACACCCATTAAAGTGAAATTAGCAACTCCATTATCAGCGTGGATTGTGAACGTTACATTGTTCAAACTCGTGTGTGTCTCCCAGAACCATTCAAAAACTTCAACTCTTACGGGACAAGTAAAGTTAACCCTCTCCTCTTCTTCAAAAGTTATATTTTCTGGTGCTGGAACTGCAACAATCCTGTACTCAGTTTTAGTTTTTATTTCATTTGAAACCGTATTGTTAGTTTCAGAGGGATACACGTTTGTCTTATTGTCGATTAAACTTGGCAAAATTTCAGAGGTATTCGTTTTGTTTAGATCCATTGGATTCGTGTTGTTTACGTCAAATACCTCACTAGCAAAAATCCCTAACACTATAAGCACAAAAATAAAAAATAAGAATAATACCTTAAGTCTCCTCATCCCAACCTCCTCCCGTACTCTGGCCATATTTCCATCTGATATGGATGATTTACCCATGGGAAATACTGTGAGGCTGAAGCATCTGGGGCAAAGCATCCACTACAGTGCCTGTTTGACCATAAGCACGTACTTCCCACATCTCCTCCATTACAGCATGCCAGACAGTATGGATTAACATAAAGTAAAAAGTACTCCTCAATGATTGGATCATCTGGATTATCACGTAATTCTGGTCTGTAACTTGTCAAATAGCAGATATTTTTGTTGCATTCAAATTGCCATATAAGATTGGCACTTTGATCCCGTCCATTGTTTGAATTATGGGCTGATCCTGCATAAAAAACTTTCACCTGAATTGATTCAAGGTCAAACTCACAATCTTTGCAGATTTCCTCAAATTTTGATTCTGCCCACCACCAGTATTTTCGTACATCTGTCTTGCTTGACGGAAGTTCATAGGTACAGTATTGCCCTATATACCCACTTTCTTGGGGTGTTTCGGTAATATACATTCCTACCCAAACGGCGACTGGAGAGGCATAGTAGTAGTACACGGAAGTTCCGGGAGTTCCTTCTGGATTCGAGGTTGATGGAAGAAGAGTTGCTTTAGATGAACATGTATTACATGGGTATCCTTGTGATATTCCATAAATCCCCAATGGTTCTACCCCAATAGTTTTCATTATGAGTTGTTTTCTTCCGAGTTCATGGAGATTTTTAATTGTCTGTAATTTGTCTCTCTCTTCCAAATACTCAAAAATTTCCTTTGAAAGTTTTTTCCGCTTATTAAGAAGCTGAATAGCTTCCTTATCTGTAATGTTACCTGATTTAAGTCTGAGTTTAAGTTCGATGTCAGCTTCAAAGTAGTCATCGAATGTAAGCCCTGCAGCTTGTGTATAATAGGCAATAAACCAGTCCAGGTCGACATCTTTCCTAACAGGATGAACCTTCTCAATGTATTGTTTGACCAACATCTCCTCCCTAGGAAGCCTGTAGTAAAGAACCTCAACACCATAAGGAGTCTCACGAGTATACTTCTTGATTAACTCCAAACCAAGCTTCCGACGCTTATAAAACTCAAGTTCACTTCCCAACACCCGAGCCTCATCTTCGAGCTTAATGATCTTCTCGAGGGTTTCTATGCTTTTAGTCCCGTTGAGTTCGGCATAAAGCTTTTGTAATTCTGCTTCTTTTTGATTAATCACTTTGGTCAAATTCTCTATCCTTGCATTAACCTCACTCAATGCCTTATCAACGTCAAAATCCTGGCAAGAACTGCAAGTGTCACAAGTTCCAGAGCTAACTGGAACTTGAGAATCCTTGACTTCCTGGAATTGCCCAGCAAAACCAAAACTACTCAAAAACAACACCCCAACCATGAACAACACTAC
>QMUF01000086.1 GCA_003663525.1 Thermococci archaeon
ACATGGTTGAGCTAGATCCATTTGAAATGGCAATTGAGCAGCTGGAAAGAGCTGCCCAATATATAGACATAAGTGAAGAGGCTCTTGAGTTCCTCAAGAAACCTATGAGAATTTTGGAGGTTTCAATTCCTGTAGAAATGGACGATGGTTCTGTGAAGGTTTTCACCGGTTTTAGAGTTCAACACAACTGGGCTCTCGGTCCAACAAAGGGTGGTATTAGATGGCACCCTGAAGAAACCCTAAGCACCGTCAAGGCATTGGCTACTTGGATGACATGGAAATCTGCTACTCTGGGATTACCTTACGGTGGAGGTAAGGGGGGAGTAATAGTTGATCCCAAGAAGCTCAGTGATAGAGAGAAAGAAAGGTTGGCAAGAGGTTATATAAAAGCCATTTATGACATAATAAGCCCATATACTGATGTTCCTGCTCCTGACGTGTATACCAACCCCCAAATCATGGCCTGGATGATGGATGAGTACGAAGCAATCTCAAGGAGGAAGGTTCCATCCTTTGGTATCATCACAGGTAAACCAATTATAGTTGGTGGTTCTTTAGGAAGAGGAACTGCTACTGCTCAAGGTGCTGTCTTCGCAGTTAGAGAAGCTGCAAAGGCCTTGGGTATTGATCTAAAAGGAAAGACAATTGCAGTTCAAGGTTATGGTAATGCTGGTTATAACATGGCCAAACTATCTAAAGAGCAATTAGATATGAAAGTAGTTGCAGTCTCAGATTCAAGAGGAGCCATATATAACCCAGATGGCCTAGAGCCAGATGAAGTATTTAAGTGGAAGAAAGAACACGGATCAGTTAAGGACTTCCCAGGTGCTACAAACATAACAAATGAAGAACTCCTTGAATTGGAGGTTGAAGTTCTTGCTCCAGCGGCTATTGAGGGAGTAATACACAAGGATAATGCTGACAAAGTAAAAGCAAAGGTAATCGCTGAGGTTGCAAACGGTCCAGTCACTCCAGAGGCAGATGATATACTCCACGAGAAGGGCATACTCCAGATCCCAGACTTCCTCTGTAACGCTGGTGGTGTTACAGTCAGCTACTTCGAGTGGGTACAAAACTTGATGGGCTACTACTGGACAGAAGAGGAAGTAAGGGAGAAGCTTGACAAGAAGATGACTGAGGCATTCTGGGGCGTTTACAACGTCCACAAGGAGAAGAACATCCACATGAGAGATGCAGCTTATGTAAGGGCAGTTAGCAGAGTATATGAAGCCATGAAGGCCCGTGGATGGGTCAAGAAGTGATTTCTTTTCCTTCTTTTTCTCTTAGTTTCGTAGTTCATGAATAAATTCTGAAGTTTGGATTTTTGTAAAGTTGAAGATTTTATCTCTTTGTCTCAATAGAAGTAAAGAATGTTAAAAATGATTATTACTTTTCTTAATTGTTGAGCTATATCAACAAAAATTTATAAATTCTAAAAACTAGCTGGAAATGCCTAACCTCGTAATTGAGGGGGCAAAAGCAGATTTTTGAAGATAGCTGTGGTCTTAAAGGGTACAATCTGCTCTAAGCTTTTGTCCAGTACTCCTTCTCCTCCACCATTGCTTGGATCATCTCATCCTCATCCGTAAACATTGTTCTTCTTGAAGGGTTCTGCATGCCGTAGAACTCCATAAACGGACTGGGCCTCTTCTTAAACGGGTAATAGAGGTAAATTGCTCCCAAGGTTCTGTAAGCCTCTGCCATCTCGCTTATAACCCCTGCGGAAACTCCTTGAGCATAATGATAAACTGCTATGGCTTTGCTGACATCCACTAAGTTGAAATCCCTCTCAACAAGTTGCCTTCTCAAAATGTCGGTGGCTTGTTCTATATCCTCCCTATCGAGTTCCTCTATTTCTTCTCCATCGAAAATATTCTTTATCTTTATCCTTTGTATCTCCGGATTCTCCTCCACTTGGGCGTCATACTCAGCAACAATCCACCAATCATCAAGTGCTCCAGGGTCTAAAACAGCGAAATGCTTGCTCAACTTTTTGTAGAACTTTCTAACTCTATGGTAATATTCTTCCTCATGGCCAGTCATGGGATAGCTGAGATAAATGAGGGGCTTTTTATTTTCATGGAAAATTAAGTCGATGAAGGTCTGATAAGGATGCCTAATGCCAAAATGGAGGACATAACGAACTTGAATTCCTTCTTTATTCAACTCATGTACAAGAGTTTTCACATGATTTATGGCGTCTTCACGCCACATTACGAGGGTCGTCAGTTTTATATTTTCCTTGTTTCTTCCAAAGCGTTCAAACCACTCTTTGTCATGTATTGTTCTTCTCCTCACACTCAGGATATCATCTAGAACAATTATCACCCTACTCGGTTTTAGAAGTTTCAAGTTGCTTAAAGTGAAGCCCAAAACACTCCCACTTCCCCATCTAAAAAGGGCAGGAGTAGATACTAGGTGAAAGCTCTTATCACTTCTGTCAATTTCATCTCTTATTCTTTTAAAAGCTTCATCTCTTATGGTATTCATTAAATCTGGATGGCTTATTGCAAAGTCCAGAACATTTTTTCTGGTTATTTTGACGCCTTTTTCTCTTCCAATTTCCTTGAGATAATCAAAGACATGGTAATATTGGAAATTCTCATTTTTTGCCAGCCTTAAGGCCTCCTTTGTGTATTCATCTCGTCCATTTAAAGGAGGGCCTGTGAGAAGAACTGTTTCTTTCATAAGTAATACCTCCTAATTTCCGTAATTGGAATTTAGCCTCTTTTCCTTTTCAACTTTTTGGATGTTTAAATGCATTCATGCAAAAATTTTTAAAGTAGCACTAACAACTGATAGTAGAAAATATTTGCAAAAGCGTAGACTTATAAAAGGTATTAAATAAAGTACCTGAGGTGAGGTTCATGCCAAGAAACGATAAAAATAGGAGTGTTGAGGGTGAAGAGGTTATTAGAGTTCCTCTTCCAAGGAATAACCAAGTATTTGGAATAGTGGAACAAGCACTAGGATCAGGGTGGATGGATGTTAGATGTGCCGACAATAAGATAAGAAGATGCAGAATTCCTGGCAGATTTAGGAGAAGAATGTGGATTAGAATCGGTGACGTGGTAATAGTAGAGCCTTGGGAAGTTCAAAGTGATGAAAGGGGGGATATTGTGTATCGTTATACAAGAACCCAAGTAGATTGGCTTTTAAGAAAGAAAAAAATTACACAAGAGTTTCTTAGCGGCGGTTTAACTCTGTGATGAACAATGAACCCTAAGGATCTTGATAGGAAAATCTCTCAGATTCTAGGATTAGATGAACGTAGAGAAAAGGATAATGAGCTCTATAAAGTATTTAGCGAAGTGTTTGATAAGACAACGATTGACACCCTTGCGTATTTTCATAAAAGAGGAAAGATAAAGCGTTTATTGGGCGTGATCTCCACTGGGAAAGAGGCGAATGTGTTTAAGGGTGTTGACAAGGAGGGTAATTATGTAGCGATTAAAGTTTATCGTACTTATACTACTGAGTTTAGAAGGATATGGGAATATTTGGCAGCAGATCCGAGAATAAGTTACCTACCAAAGGATATAAGAAAAATGGTATTCATATGGACAAGGAGGGAGTTTAAAAACCTCCAAAGAGCCATGAAATACGCAGTTAGGGCCCCAGAACCAATAGTATTTAGTAATAATGTCCTCATAATGGAGTACATAGGGGATGAATTCCCAGCCCCCAGATTAAAGGATGTTGAACGTGATTTAAATAAAAAAGAATTTGAAGAGCTTTATGAATTTGCAATGGAATCAATTGAAAAACTCTGGAAAAGAGGGGACATGGTTCATGGTGACCTAAGTGAATATAATATTTTAGTTTGGGAGAAACCTGTGATAATTGATTGGTCTCAGGCGACTGTAAAGAGAAACAGGATGGCTTTAACACTGCTTTATAGGGATTTAAGAAATATAACTAATTACTTCGCTAAAAAAGGGATCAAAGTTGATAACCCTGATGAAAAGTTTAGAGAGCTCGCAGGTGATTAATATGGATGAGTTTGAAGAAAAGCTGAAAAAGTATGAATATGTGGATAAAAAAGAGAGTGGAAAAGATCCATTTGAGATTGAAGAGTTTGTGGCAATTGGTGAGCAGGAAGAGTTTGTGAGAATTCCTAAAGAGAGAATTGGGGTAGTCATTGGTAGGAAAGGTGAGACAAAGAAAAAAATTGAAGATGCTACAAAGACTAAGATAGATATTGATAGTAACACAGGAGAAGTGTTCATCACTTCAACTGAAGAAACAGAAGACCCCTTAGCAGTTTGGAAAGCCAGAGATATTGTTCTTGCTATTGGAAGAGGGTTTTCTCCGGAAAGGGCATTTAGGCTTCTAAATGAGGGAGAAGTTCTTGAAGTTGTGGAGTTGACTGATGTCATTATAGGGAATGAAAGGAATGCTCTCCCACGAATTAGAGGGAGGATTATTGGAAGAAAAGGGAGAACCAGAGAAATCATTGAAGAAATGAGTGGAACGGAAATAAGTGTTTATGGAAAGACTGTTGCAATTATTGGAAATCCACTTCAAGTCCAAGTGGCAAAAACTGCAATTGAAAAACTTGTTAAAGGTTCTCCCCACGGAACTGTTTACAAGTACTTAGAAAGAAGGAAAAAAGACCTAGAACTAGAAGGAGGTATGTATTATGGCGAATTCTGAGGCAGACAAACTATTTAAAGAGTTTAAAATCCAGAGTGTCAGTGAATTTTTTAGAAGAAATGCTGCAATGCTTGGTTATACCGGGAAACTGCGCTCATTCACAACACTGATTCATGAGGCAGTGACAAATTCTCTTGATGCTTGTGAAGAGGCTGGAATACTTCCCTATGTTAGAGTTGAAATAGAGGAACTTGATACAGAACATTATAAGATAATAGTGGAAGATAATGGTCCTGGAATTCCTGAAAAGTTTATTGCACACGTGTTTGGTAAGATGCTTGCAGGTACAAAGGCTCACAGAAATATTCAAAGTAGGGGACAGCAAGGTATAGGTATTAGTGGCGCTGTGATGTTTGCTCAGATTACAAGTGGTAAAGCCACTAGAGTTATCACTTCTACAGGTGGAGAGGAGATAATAGAAGCTTGGGTTGGTATTGATGTAGAGAAAAATGAGGGGAAGATCTTCAAGAAAATAAAGCACTCAAACCCAACAGGATGGAGAGGAACAAGAATAGAGATGGAAGTTAAGGATGTTCGTTACATTCGTTCAAAACAAGGGCCTTACTGGTATCTAAAGCTTACTGCGATAGTTAATCCTCATGCACACTTAGAGTTTATAGAACCTGATGGTAAACTCATAGTTTTCTCAAGGAGCAGTGAGGAGGTTCCAGAACCTCCGGAAGAAATGAAGCCACATCCTAGGGGGATTATGACTGATGACATTTATCGGATGACCAAAAGAACAACGAGAACTACTGTGAGGACTTTTCTAATAGGAGAATTTTCGAGAATAAGTGACAGAAAAATAGATGAGCTGATACAGTATATAACTGCATTGAGGCTTATAAAAGGAGAAGAAGAGCAAAGTGTAAAAGAGCAACTCTTAAAGAGGCTTGTAAACGGCGAAGTGGATAAAATAATCGCAAGCTTTGGAAAAAGTGGAAAAAAAGTTCTTAGAGAAGTCAGGAAGATAATGGAAAAACCCCCAAAAAAACTAACGTGGCATGAGGCGGAAGAAATTGTTGAGGCATTCAAATACATGACGTTTTTGGCACCCCCTACTCACGGATTAAGGCCTATTGGAGATGAAAATATAGAAAAAGGACTTACCGGAATTTTAAGACCAGAATTTGTAACTGCTGTAACTAGGTCACCAAAGGTCTATAGGGGTGGCATTCCATTCCAAGTTGAAGTGGGCCTTGCCTTTGGTGGGGAGCTAAGTAGTGGTCTTGATATCCTAAGATACGCGAATAGAGTGCCATTGCTCTTTGATGCGGGTTCATGTGTGATAACCTCTTCAGCGAGAAATATTGATTGGAAACGTTATAGAGTTGATGACGTTGACAGAATGCCATTAGCACTTCTAGTTAATGTAGTCAGTGTCCATGTTCCCTACACATCTACTGGAAAGCAGAGTGTTGCAAGTGAAGAGGAGATATATGAGGAGATAAGGCTCGCAGTGATGGAGGTTGCAAGAAGGCTTGCAAAGTACTTAGGTGGGAAACACCGCAAACTCTACCAAGCTAAGAGAAGAAAGACGTTTGAAAAGTACGTTCCTGAAGTTTCAAGGGCTTTAAGCATACTTACGGGTATCTCAGAAGGTGAGATTAAGGAAATGTTGGTAACGATTATCGAGAAAAAGTTTGAGAGTATAGAAGAACAAGCAGTGGAGGCTGAGAGCAATGCTTAAGCGTGAAAAACCAAAAGAAAGATTTAGCTATGATCCTAAAAAGGTTCTCCAACAATTGGAAAGGTTTGGAAAAAAAGTACTGGAGGAGATAGCTGTAGGAAGGAATCCATTCATAGACGTTCCTACAAGGGGGCTCAGTAACGTTTACTTTGATGAGAGGGATCGTTTGATTAAAATGGGGGATAAGACTTCGAGA
>QMUF01000087.1 GCA_003663525.1 Thermococci archaeon
GAAGTGATGACGTGAACACCCTCCGAGCCCTTGTATTTCTTTTAACTCATCGGGCGGGAAGTCCCCTTCCGAAAGGGCGGGGTAGTTCACTAAACTTGAAGTGAAAGAAACTAACAAAAATTTCTTTTTTCTATGAAACGCTTAATTTCCAAAATAAAAAACTCAAAATAGAGCCCCATATTTGTAAAATATTTGACAAGTACCCTCGTAGGAAACCATACACGGCCCAACAGGATTTCTCGGCGTGCACTTCTTCCCAAAGAGCGGGCATTGCGTTGGTAGCGCTAATCCTCTAAGCACAGCTCCACATATACATCCCTTTTCCAAATCCGGTAGCTCTGGAGGTTTTACCTTATAAAACGTCCTTATTTCAAAGTCTTTGTACTCATCCTTAAGTTCCAAGCCGCTTTTGGGTATTATACCCAATGCCCTCCACTTTGCATCAACGATATCAAAAAGCATTTCCATGGTTTTTTGGGCCTCAACATTCCCCTCATATTTTACAACTCTTGTGTACTGGTTCTCTATTTTCGTTTCCCCTTTTCTTATTATTCTCAGAAGCATGAATACGGCCATAAGAAAATCCACAGGCTCAAATCCAGCCACAACCTGGGGGACTCCATATTCCTTTGTTATATACTCCCACCCCTTTACACCTATTATCGTGGAAACGTGGCCCGGATCGATAAGTCCATCAAAAACCGTCCCCTGTTTAATTAAAGCCTCAACGGCTGGAGGAGTTAAACGATGAACAGAATATATCTTAAAATTATCAACGTCTTTCTCGATCACTTCTTTTAATATTCCAGCTGCTGGTGCTGTGGTAGTTTCAAATCCGGGAGAAAAATGAACCACAAGGTGGTTATTCTCTCTAAGGGCCATCTTATATGAGTCATATATCGAATAAACAACTCTAACATCAAAATCTTCGCTTTTTAAATCTGCAAAGCTCCCAATTGTGGTTGGGATCTTATACATATCCCCAAACGTAGTTAAAATTATCTCTTCACCTTCTTCTCTTGCTCTGCGCATTATTTGCATCATGGCTGCTATATCCTCTGCTGGAGTTATACAAACTGGACAGCCCGGCCCACTCATCACTTTGACATTTTCAGGTAGAAGAGACCTTATTCCGCTTCTAGTTACCGTGTCCTCATGAGTTCCACAAACATGCATTAACTTCACTTCTCTCCCGATTTTTTCTGCTTCTCTCTTTATACCTTGCAGTATCCTCTGGGCTAAGTCTTTATCATGAAAAATTGAAAGTTCCATGCTCACTCCTCCATTGCTTTCATGACCTCTTCCCAGGCCCTCAAGCTTTCTAAGGCTGCCTTTTCATCCATCTTCTCAATTGCAAATCCAGTGTGCACTATAACATAATCACCCACTTTAACGTGTGGGACAAAATCTATCCTAACCTCCCTCTTAACTCCACCAAAATCAACCATAGCAACGTTATCCTTAATTTCAACAATCTTAGCAGGGATTGCCAGACACATTTTTCTCACCTAATCGGGAATATAAAAAAAGGTTTTTAATTCTTTTCAAAACCATGAGTTGTTCACAAAATTGAGTATCATATGAGGCCAATTTCTATCAGAGTCTTTTCTATGTCCTCCAAAGCCTTCTCATCAAGAGGGAGTGCTGGCATTCTGGGATATCCAACCTCAAGCCCGCACATTCTCATTGCCTCTTTTATGGCACTTATCTGATTGTACTTCTTAACAACAACCTCGTTAAGATAGTTTATCATGAGCTGAAGCCTTCTTGCCCGTTGGTATCTTTGTTCGCGAAAAGCATTGTATAATTCCACGCAAAGTCTTGGAGCAACGTTTGCTACTGCCACTACTGCACCATGTGCCCCTAAAATCCAAGAAGGATACATGAGGTCAGCAGTTCCTGCTAAAATGCTAATCTTTCCCCCAACTCTCCTTATAAGTTCTGCAAGTCTGCCTATTGATCCACCTGAGTCTTTTATCCCAACTATATTAGAGTGTTCTTCCACAAGCTTTTCCACAACATCAATATCTATATTTATTGTCGTAAACTTGGGGACATTGTAGAGCAAAATTGGGGCCTCAACTTCATAGGCAATCCGGGAATAGTGTGCAAAAAGCTCTCTTACATTAGGTTTAAAGTAATATGGGGGCGCTATAAGCAAGCCATCAACCCCTATATCCCAGGCTTCCTTTGCAAGTTTTATAGTCTCTCTCGTTGAATTTTCAGCAACTCCAGCTATAATAGGAAGCGATGACTCTTCCCTTACAATCTTCAGAACTTTTAATTTTTCTTCAAAACTAAGGTATGGAAACTCACCGTTACTTCCCAAAGTCACTAGTCCATTAAGCTTAGCATCAGCAAAGTAGTGGACAAGCTCACGAAGCATTTCTTCATTTATTTTTTCTTCTTCATCGAAAGGAGTTATATGAGGAACAAATACACCTTCAAACATACGGCATCAATTTAAAAAAGGCCTTTACCTAATTAAACTTTA
This sequence comes from Thermococci archaeon, assembly GCA_003663525.1. Classification (GTDB taxonomy): domain Archaea; phylum Methanobacteriota_B; class Thermococci; order Thermococcales; family Thermococcaceae; genus Thermococcus_A. The sequence continues at coordinate 2,495 of QMUF01000087.1, forward strand.
CGGGTGAGAAAAATGAATTGCTTAGTGGTGGGCCACATAACACATGACATAATAGTGAGAGGAAGCAAGAAGATTGAGAGGGCCGGTGGTGGTGCTTATTATTCAGCTCTTGCTCTTTCCAAGTTTTGTAATGTAGTGGTTCTAACTAAAGTGGGAAGGAGTTTCCCCATATCCTGGTTGGAAGAGCTTGAGGCCCAAGGTATCTCTGTTATAATAATTCCATCGGAGAAGAGCACAACATACAAACTACACTATACAAGCGAAAATGAGAGAACTCTTGAACTTTTATCAAGGGCAGACCCCTTCTATCCGGAGGAACTCCCCAAAGAGAAATTCGATATGGTTCTGCTGAACCCTGTTGCAAATGAGATACCTCTAGATGCCTTAAATAACTTTAAGGGTAAGTATCTCACTATAGACCTCCAAGGATTCCTCAGAGAAATAAAAAACATGAGAGTGAGGCTAAAAGATATAGATGCAAGTTTCTTAAAACTGGCGAAGATTATTCATGCGGATGTTAATGAATCCCAACACCTGAAAAATATGAAGCCCGAGGAATTTGAAGTTTTATTAATATCCAATGGGCCTGAAAGTGGAACTGCATACCACAAGGGGCATAAGTATGTATATAAACCCCTGAGAAAGAAGATTAAAGAATCCACTGGGGCCGGCGATGTATTTCTGGCTGTTTTTTCCTACTTCTACAAAAAATACTCATTTATTCAGGCACTAAAAATGGCCAATGCATTTACAGCCACGTTTTTAGAGAAAAGAGATTTCAATTTTTCTCTTGATGAAGTTGCAGAAAAGGCTAAATTTATAGAGGTCAAACGGATAAACGATGAAGAAGGTGAACCCTATGGATAAGTATATCCTCCTTGTGAAAACACCACAAGGATATAAAATCGATTCACTAAGAAGCGAGATCGAAAAAGTCGTGAAAGAGAACTATCCCCTAGTTAAAGTAGAGATGCACCGATGCATTGGATTGACTGTAGATCTGGTAATTTTATACAAAGGTGGCATAGTGCTAATAAAACGCCTTAATGCACCATATAAAGACCATTGGGCCCTTCCCGGAGGGTTTGTAGAGTATGGGGAAAAAGTAGAGAATGCCGCTATAAGAGAAGCTAAAGAGGAGACCGGGCTGGATGTGGAGTTAATAAAACTCATTGGAGTTTACAGTGATCCAAAAAGGGACCCAAGAGGCCACACTGTCACCACTGCATTTCTAGCCAAAGGAAAAGGAGTACTAAGAGGAGGTGATGATGCTGGGGAAGCCAAGGTTTTTAGTTTTGAAGAACTTAAAGAGACCAAACTTGCTTTTGATCATGAAAAGATAATAAAAGATGCGTTGAGAATTTTGGGGGAGAAAAATGATAGAGAGTGCTGAATTTGGGAGAATAATTATAAACGGGCAGGAATATAAGCATGATATCGTTATTTACCCCTCTGGAAAGATTGAAAAGCGCAAAAAATGGCTTTCAAAAAAGAAGCATGGGACAAGTCACAAACTTGATCCAGATGAGCTTGGAGAATACCTAAAAGAAGATTTTGACGTTCTTTTAGTAGGCACCGGCATTTATGGCCTTCTTTCTCTCCTAAGCGAGAGTAAAGCACTAGTAAGAGACAAAGCAATCATCGAAAAGCCTACGAAAGAGGCTGCCGAACTATGTAACGAACTTAAAAGCAACAAGAGGGTTCTTGCGATTTTTCACGTCACTTGCTAGTGTTTTTTTGCTATAATAAACAAGATAAAAAGTATTCCCAACGCAATCTCCTGACTTACAAAGAGGTGTTTTAGACCAAACACGAGAGGGGCTGCAATAAGTGCAAAAACAATCCCCACAATTATTATCATAAAAATCATGTGCAGCCAACTAAGCTCTGGTATGCCTATATCCTCTCCAGTGTAACGGAAAAGATAAAGCATTGTTATGGATGCTGAGATCAGAGGAAGCATAAAAGCATAAGGTAACAACAAAAGAGAATCAACATCATAACGTGCTCCAAAAATCACAATTAAAACTCCAATCGTTATTGGAACTACCGTCATGGAAAGTATTTTTGATAGCATGAACTCTTTTTTTCTTATTGGAAGTGTTTTTAAGAGCTCAAGAACATTTCCTTCAACTTTTAAGACTGCATCTGCCCCAGCAACCGAAAAAAGGCCTACCATAAACAAAACTACCAAAACATTAAGCAGTGAAAGTTGACCCTTTCTAAAAGCATCTACAATCGTCGGAAGAACCATGTAGAGGGGAATTAGAAATGCAACCAGCATGGCCGGTTTCCTCACAAACATCCGAAAGTCCTTCAGGGTAAGAGCAAGGATTTTATTTGTAATCTTTGCTTTAAACCTAGAAACGAATATCTTCTCTGAAACCACTGAAGGTTCAAGTATTTTCTTCCAAACGGCTCTTAAAGTTAAATAATAAACCGGTGCAATTATAGCAACATATATCATTAACAACCCTACACTTCTAGAAGGTTCAAAAATCGATGCTACAGAGAAGGGATAAGCAATGAAATATTTTCCAATGATCCTTGCAACTTCTTCTGAATGCTCCCTTATGTAGTACTGAAGATAATTCATCGCCATGAACATCCCAATAAACAATAGGAAAAATACAGCTTTGACCAGACTCTTTAATGTATGCCCTTTTCCGGCTCTCTGGTGAACCTTAAGAGCAAAAAAATTCACTATAGCAAGTCCCAGCATATGGCCCAAAAACAGGCCTATGAAAACCCATAAAAGGGCCAGTATACCTTCAAGTGGATATTTTGCCATTATAACGAATACACTTGGTAGAATTACTCCCAACGCAGGCGATACCTCAAGAAATAAAAGTCCACTGAGGTACTTGGAACCCAATCTTATAGGTAAAGCCTCCAGAGGTTTAAAGAGGCCTATGGAAAGCACATAAGAAGCTTGAATTGCAGTTACATACATCGCAAAGACAAACGGAAGAAGGGCTAGAGAAACCATCAAAGATGCTAAAACGAGCCTATCATTTGTGAAAACAAATGTAGATGCCATCAAAAGGCCGAATGGAATAAATCCGAATGTTTGTACTCCCAAACCTCTTCTTAGGCTCATGGCATTTTTAATAGCCTTTTTAAATTGTTTTTCATCATTCACAACTAGAGGGTTTCGTTTGGCAATTTGATAGTGAAGCTCGCGATAGAGAATCCTAATCATCAGACCCACCTAAAGTGTACCTTTTAAGGCCTGTACAATATTGTAAACTTCATCCTTACTCTCAGTTAGCTTAAGGAAAATATCCTCAAGATTTTCCTCATGGGCCCTTTCTTTTAGCTCCCCCATGGTACCTTCTACTATAAGTTCCCCTTTATATATGAGTCCAATTCTGTCGCATATCATCTCTGCCAAAGGGAGAATATGAGTTGAGAAAATTATGCTCCTACCCTCTTTCTTAAATTCCAGTAGCAATTCCCGTAAAATTCGGGCGCTTTTAGGATCAAGACCATTCATAGCCTCATCCAAAATTAAAACCTGCGGATCATGGAGCAAGGCGGATATAAGGGAAACCTTTTGCTGGGTCCCAAAACTCAGCGTCCCTATAAACTGATCCAGATATTCTTCAATACCAAAAGCTTCAACAAATTGACTTACTCTCTCTTCAAGTTTCTCTTTGGGGATCCCTCTAACACTCCCTATGAAATTAAAAAACTCCCTTGGAGTTAGGCTTTCATATAAGACCGGTGTCTCGGGAACATATCCTACTATTTCCTTAACTTTTATTGAGTCCCTTGTGGGATCAACACCATCTACCAGAACTTGACCAGACGTGGGCTGCACTATTCCCACTAAAATTTTCATTGTAGTAGATTTTCCACTTCCATTTGGGCCTAATAATCCATAAATCTCCCCATTATTCACTCTAAAACTAATCCCATTAAGTACAATTTTCTCTCCAAACTTTTTTAGAAGTCCCTCCACCTCAATCATATTATTACACCGTTAATTAAGAAAGAAATACTTCCACTAATAAACTTTTTGAAGGAGA
>QMUF01000088.1 GCA_003663525.1 Thermococci archaeon
CCTTAATAATATTGTTCTCTTTTTCAATCTCTTCGATGCGCTTTACAATATTATCACTCTTTTTTATAAGCTCATCTATCGCTTTTCCGCTTTTCTTTCTCTTACCTATTTCAATAGCTAGTTTATTACGTTCTCTTCGGAGATTATTGATCTCTCTTAGGTTTTTTCTCCATTTTTTATCTAGCTCAAGGATTTCATCAATCCATCGGAGTTTCTCAAGCTCTCCACGCTTTATAAGGTCCCCTTTTATGAGATCGGGATTTTCACGAATGAGCTTTATGTCAATCATTTCTTTTCACCTACCCTAATAACGAGAGAGTTATTTAAAAGTTTATCCGGGAAAAGGGAGATACCAAAAAATCAAGTTAGAACTTGAAGAGAATTACGTTGACTTCTTCTCCTTCTTCTAAAATTTCAACATTTTCAGGAACTTCCACAAAACCGTCTGCGTTTATGAAACTTGTAATAGCGCCGCTGCCTTTCATTATTGGTATTGCAGTTTCTTCGTTGATTTTAACTGGTAAAAACTGCCTTCTACCCTTGACAGAAAACACTTTGTGGGCAAGCCTTTTCTTTGTGTATCCTATTTTAAACTCACCACCGAGGAGTTTTCTTATTAAAGGTGCTATTAAAAGCGTAAAATTCGTTAAACAGCTTGTTGGATACCCTGGTAGTCCAAAAATAGCCTTTTCATTTATCAAACCTATTATTGTAGGTTTTCCAGGCTGAATTGCAATCCCATGTATTTTTACTTCTCCCAATTCATCTATTATTGAAGCTGTGAGGTCTCTAGTCCCGCCACTGGCTCCTCCACTTAGCAGGACTATATCATATTTCAGGCCTTCTAGGATCTTGGTTCTTAGACTCTCTTCATTATCTCTTGCTATTCCGAGAAAATATGGGTCGCCTCCAAGTTCTTTAATTGCATCATTGAGGGCTCTTCCGTTTATATCATATATCTTCCCAGGTTTTAATTCTTCTCCAGGCAAAATTACCTCATTCCCAGTACTGATTATTGCGACCTTAGGTTTTGCAAACACTTTTACCTTTTCAAGACCTACTGCAGACAACAAGGCTGTCTCTTTAAATCCAAGTTTCGTTCCTTTTTTTAGAAGGAGTTTTCCTTTGGGGATGTCTGTTCCGGCTTTCATGACTCTGGCTTGAGGATAAACCGGTTTGTAAATTAACACTTCATCTCCTTCCCTATCCACAATCTCGAATTCTATAACCGCGTCTGCTCCTTTGGGAAGAACAGCTCCAGTAGATATGTAAACAGCTTCGCCACTGTTTATCTCTATTTTGGGCTCTTCGCCGGCATGAACTTCTCCAATGACTTTCAATCGGACTGGGTTACTCTCATTTGCATTCCACGTGTTTTCACTCTTCATGGCATATCCATCTACAGTGGCTCTATCAAAAGGGGGCACGTTTATTGGAGATGTTACATCTTCCGCTAAAATTCTTCCAAGGGCGTTTTGAAGAGGTATCTCTTCCATTTTTGCATTTAATGGCAATGAATTTATTATATCCAAGGCCTTTTCCAGAGGAACTACTTTCAAAAATGCCATCCAACCACCATTGTAAAAAAAGTAGAAGAGGGTTAATAAAGATTTGGAAAGGTGAAAAGGCTGACCTCCTCCCCGTCGTGAACGGCGAGGCTTTAAAAAGAAAATGTAAGTATGGGATGAAGGTGTTTACCATTCGTCTTCATCTTCCCAGTCTTCATCCTCCCAATCCTCTTCTTCCCAGTCTTCCTCCCAGTCCTCATCAAATTCATCTTCCCACTCTTCCTCTAAGAGTTCTTCCTCTTCTTCAAAGTCTTCGACTTTCTTTTTCTTTGGAGGTTGCATGGACCTCACCCCTGCCCTACTCTGGGGCATTCTTATTTGAGTATCAAGGGTTTATAAAGTTTATTCAAAATTTTTTGTGAATATCTCTGTTTATAGGGAAATTAAATGGTTCTCACACGTTTTTGTACTTTTATCTTTCTGTTGTTTGCGAGACCCCTCCCGTAAGGATAGGGGGTAGTGGTCGCGTGAACCGGCCTGTGAGAGTGAGGTTATCAGCAACGGGATGCTGAATGAACTCTCACAAAACCCCGCCCATAAGGCCGGGGTAGTTCACATAGATTTCCCTAATCTTTTTAATCATATCTTTCAAATCATTGAACATGAGAATAGCAATTGTCACTGAAAATGTGAGGGTCTATTATATGGCCACAAAGGTTTTGCGGGATTATGGGATACCGTTTTACAGTCTTAGACCTAGAGATGAGATTCCTTTTGATGTAGAAGTTGTTTTGACTAGTGAAGAGGAATATAATGCGATTAACTTTCCGGTTAAGATAGCAGTTGTGAATGAAAATTTTATAGATGCCCTCTTAAGCAAGCTTGAGGGAAGGGGGAGATTTAAAAACATATACGTAGCTATAGATCCTGGGGAAAGGCCTGGAGTAGCAGTTGTTGCTGATAATAGGGTTATTGAGGTACATCATCTAAAAAGTCCGAAAGATATTGATGTTATCCTTAACCTGTTGGAGAAATATCCAGGAGCAAAAGTTAAGATAGGGCATGGTGCAAAGCGGTATAGAAGTTTAATGCTTAAAAATCTCGCAAATATCCTTGGTGAAGATTTCCCAATTTTCTTGGTTGATGAACGTAGGACTACTCCAAAGGTTGGTGGAATTGAGGCATCACAGGTTCAGGATATTGTGGCATCTATTAACATAGCTTTAAGAGATGGGAGAGAGACCACAATTGGGGAATTGATGCATGTGGGTGAACCCACTAAAGGAGAAATTGAGTATATAAAAACAAGAAGTCGAGAATTAAGTAATGGTATGATCACTATTTCATCTAGGCTTGCCCGAGAAGTTGCAAAAGGGAATTTGACATTAGAAGAGGCTATTGAAATTCATAAAAAGAAAAAAAGGTGATAGAAATGATATTTGGGAAGGAAGAGGTAAAAGATGAAATAAAGTTAAGGGTTGCTGAGGCTCTTAAGCGAGATGTTGGTAGAGGAGTAGTTAGGATCGACAGAAAGTATCAAAGACAACTTGGAATTGAACCTGGTGATATAGTGGAGCTTGAAGGAGAGAGAAAAACTGCTGCAATAGCTGAAAATGCTCATCCAGATGATAGGGGACTTGATATAATAAGAATGGATGGTTATATAAGGAGAAATGCGGGGGTAAGCATAGGGGACTACATTACTTTAAGAAAAGCTGAAGTTCAAGAGGCGAGGAAAGTTGTTCTAGCCCCGGCACAGAGAGGAGTATATCTTCAAATTCCTGGTGAACTGGTTAAGAGGAACCTTCTTGGTAGGCCGGTTGCCAAAGGTGACTTAGTAGTAGCGAGTGGAAGAGAAACGGAGATTTATGCAGGTTCTCCATTTGATGAGCTCTTCAGGGGTTTCTTTGAAAGTCTGCCATTGGGATTTGGTGAACTAAAGTTTATTGTAGTAAATACTGCTCCCAAGGGTATAGTTCAGATAACGTATAATACAGAAATAGAGGTTCTTCCACAGGCGGTAGAAGTTAAAGAAGAGAAAGTTCCTGAAGTTACTTACGAGGACATTGGCGGTCTTAAAGACGCTGTTCAAAAGATTCGTGAGATGGTGGAACTCCCATTGAAGCATCCGGAGCTTTTTGAGAGGTTGGGAATTGAACCACCTAAGGGTGTTTTGCTTTATGGGCCTCCGGGTACTGGTAAGACTCTCCTAGCTAAGGCCGTTGCTAATGAGGCTAATGCTCACTTCATTGCAATTAATGGTCCAGAAATCATGAGTAAGTATTATGGAGAAAGCGAGGAGAGGTTAAGAGACATCTTTAAAGAAGCAGAAGAAAGTGCTCCAAGCATAATCTTTATTGATGAGATCGACGCTATAGCCCCAAAGAGAGAAGAGGTTACTGGAGAAGTTGAGAAGAGGGTAGTCTCACAGCTCCTTACATTAATGGATGGTTTGAAGACTAGAGGAAAAGTGATTGTAATTGCTGCAACCAATCGGCCTGATGCTTTGGATCCTGCCCTTAGAAGGCCGGGTAGGTTTGATAGGGAGATTGAAGTTGGGGTTCCAGACAAGCAGGGAAGGAAAGAGATACTCCAAATCCACACAAGAGGAATGCCACTTGAGCCGGGGTATGATAGGAGGAGCGTCTTAAGAGTTTTAAACAGCCTTAAGAATAGAGAGGTATTTGACAAGGAAAGAATTGAAGAGATGATTCAGAAAATCGAGAATGCAAAAGAGGAAAGTGATATCAAGATTACTTTGAAGGAGGATGGGGAGCTATACAAGGAAGTAAGGGCCAGATTGATAGATAGTATGCTTGAAGAACTTGCAGAGAAGACTCATGGGTTTGTTGGGGCTGATTTGGCAGCATTGGCGAGAGAAGCAGCTATGGTAGTGTTGAGAAGACTCATTACAGAGGGCAAGGTCAATCCAGAGGAAGAGAAGATACCTCCCGAGGTTCTTCAGGAGCTTAAAGTTACGAAGAATGACTTTTATGAGGCCTTGAAGATGATAGAGCCATCAGCCCTTAGGGAAGTGCTTATTGAGGTCCCTAACGTTAGATGGGATGATATCGGGGGTCTTGGAAACGTAAAACAAGAGTTAAAAGAAGCTGTCGAGTGGCCTTTAAAATATCCCAAAGCATTCCAAAGACTTGGGATCACTCCTCCTAAGGGGATACTTCTTTATGGGCCTCCCGGAACTGGTAAAACTCTCTTAGCCAAGGCTGTAGCGAATGAGAGTGAGGCTAACTTCATTGGTATTAGGGGTCCAGAAGTACTTAGCAAGTGGGTTGGAGAAAGTGAGAAAAGGATTAGAGAGATCTTCAGAAAAGCAAGACAAGCAGCTCCTACAGTAGTTTTTATTGATGAAGTTGATTCAATAGCTCCTATGAGGGGAGGTGAAGGTGATAGAGTCACAGATAGACTCATAAATCAGTTGCTGACCGAGATGGATGGCATTGAGGAGAATAGCGGTGTTGTGGTGATTGCTGCCACGAACAGACCCGACATTCTTGATCCTGCTTTATTGAGACCTGGAAGATTTGATAGGTTGGTCTTAGTTCCGGCTCCAGATGAGAAAGCAAGATTAGAAATATTAAAGGTTCATACGAGGAGGGTGCCACTTGCTAGTGATGTAAGCTTACAGGAGCTTGCAAAGAAAACCGAAGGTTATAGTGGGGCCGATTTGGCTGCATTAGTTAGAGAGGCAGCATTTGTAGCACTTAGAAGAGCAGTTTCGAGAACATCGAGAGATCTTGTAGAAGATCAAGCAGAGGAATTTTTAGAAAAGCTTAAAGTCTCAAAGAGGGATTTTGAGGACGCGATGAAGAAGGTCAAGCCTAGCATAACGAGGTACATGCTTGATTATTACAAAAGATTTGAAGAAAGCAGGAAAGGTGTTAAAGGGGAGGAACGCAGAGAGGTTGATTACTTCACACTTTGATTTCAATTTTTTAGAAAAGATTTTATATAAAAAAGTTGATTTTCAATATAGGTAAAAAGCTGGGGGGTATAAAATGGTAAAGGTTAAAGCATCAAAACTTAGGGATATGGAGATTATAACTGATACCGGAATAAGGCTTGGGTGGCTCTATGATTTAAGCTTTGATGAAGATACCGGAGAAATTTTAGTGATAGTTGCTGAACCAGATGAGAATTTGGACACAAGTGAATTTGTCACCGATCATGAGGGTCTTCTTTTGATACCCATGAAGGCTGTTAAGAGCCTTGGGGAGTTCATAGTTGTAGATCACAACAAGCTCGCAGTCAAATCAAAGCTTAGGAGGATTTCGATTATTAAGGAAAAACTCCAAGGCTCTTGATTTCTTCTATTCAAATGGTTCATATCTACTCTATTTTTGAACAAGCCTTAATGGGTGGCCATGTGTGAAGATTAGGCACTGGGACATCTGGTTTTATTGCCTTTAGTTTAATGGTTTTGTTTGCTTTACTCACAGTTTATTTCGTGAGGTCTAAAAACCCTGCAGGGGCAGTAATATCTGTACTTTTAGCTGTTTTTTCTGTATATTTGGGAATGAGACTAGCAGGAATTGAAAGAAATGAAGAGGAGAAAATTAGGGAAATGAAAGTTTTAACTTTGACTATTGAGATCTATGCTCCAATAATAGCAGCATTTTCAGTGTGGAAATTAGCAAGCAGTTATGGAACAGAAAATTTTGAACTCCTCAATAGATACTTTTTTGTTGCAGTGCAGCTCCTTATATATTCGCATCTGACTGCAATGCTTTATCATTGGCTTAGAAAATAGAGAGAGGGTTTTTTGAAACAATTTAGACTTAGAGGACTTTCTTGGAATATTGGGCGATCAATGCGAAAAGTTTATAAAGATGTAAAGTAAACTTTACGTAAAGGAAACTTTACATGGTGATTGAGATGGAAAGGTGGAGATTCGTTGGATACCTGATCCCTGCCGCAACGGCTTCAATGCTGGCGGTGGCACTTTGGATGGGGAATGCACCCC
>QMUF01000089.1 GCA_003663525.1 Thermococci archaeon
CAAAAATATTATTGCAATACTTGATGGGAGACGCACACATGAAAAGGCTCCTTGCACTGCTTGTTGGGTTGCTAATAATCGGAACAACAGCAGAGATTGCAGGGGCTGCAAATACTACAAAAATTCCAGAAGTTAAAGCACATACACTTTATGTGGAAGGAAAACCTGTGAAAATTATAGAAAAAGGTGGTTTAGTTACAGTTAGGGAAACACCAAGATTAGATAGGAAAAAAGTCTTTGAAGCGGTAAATGCTTATTTTGTTAGGGAACACAAACTAAACAAAATATCTTCACAGGGGGCTATGAAATGAAAAACCCTCTTTCAACCATTTTTTTGATATTTTTAGTTTTTGCTGCAGGATGCATCTCAGATTTTTCACAAAAGGGATTTAAAATCACAAGCCCACAAGAGATATCACAGATAGGATGCATCGAAAATTTTGATGTTACCAATTTCTTAGGAGAAAATTGGATTAACTACACTTTAAAGCGTGTTTATCTTGCTCAAACACCAGATGGAGGTTTTACAGAGATCGTTGATTATGTAATACCCGATATCCTATCAACTTACTACTTTACTAAAGCATTAACCTTAGTAAATCAGACCCCATATAATAAAGTCCAAACTATAAAATGGTTACATGAGGAGGAGAAAACTTTCTTTAGAAATTCTACCAAGACAAATATAAACGATTTTCTTAAATTGTATTTCGGAGTTATGAGCTTGTCCCTACTTAATGAGACCCCTTCCAATAGGGAAGACATCATCAGCCTAATTTTATCATACAAACAGGACAATGGAAGTTTTATTGATGAGGATGATACAGATATGACAGAAAAAGCATTAGAGATGTTAAGTGCTCTAGGGTATAATGTTGCTGAGCTTAATGACACAAAAATGCATGTTTTAAATGAATGGAGTAACCTAACCCCACCAAACGTTGATAACTTTAGATCTGTTGTAAAATATATAAGCATGTTTAACATGTACACCAACATGTTGCAAATGCTGGGAATTGATTATAGAGATCTAAAGGACTACGATCAAAAGGTATACCCTCTTATCTGGCTTTCTCAGAACACTTCTTTCTTTCTGGAAAGCCCCCCTCCACTATTTTTGATGACTTATATATTGGAAGCCCTTAAAAAAGAAAACTCATTGACAGATGATATTAAATCAGCTACTTACAAAATCTTAATGGAAGAGAAGCTCTGGGATGGAGGGTTCAATCTCTTCGGATTAGATTATGGGGAACCTCAGGGGACATATTACGCTGTCGAAGCTTTGATATTAATTGGGAAAATGCCAGAGAGGGATACCATCAATTTTATCCATGAAAGAGAAACTCCATTAGGAGGGTTCATTTTCTGCTATCAATCGTTTGGAGATCCTTTGTCAACATATATGGCAGTTCACACAAGCAAACTGCTGGGAGGAGAGATAAACAAGACCAGAATAAAAAACTATCTCAGTAGAGCAGTCTATTATCGAAAACCATATTCCAACGATGAGCTAGCTCCCCTCTACTTTGTATACTTGACTTATAAAGAGCTCGGCATTACTATGGACAATGAAACTTATAATTATATCAGAAACGAAACTGCCAGGCTTTTCAATCTTTATCTCACTGAGAAAACTGACAACATTGTAGAGGATGGAAGCTGGATAAGTCTAATAAAACTTGGAAAAGAAGTTGGTGTTGTTTTGGATGAGAAAACAAAGAATCAACTTATTGAAAAAATCTTGTCCCAACGAAATCAAGATGGAACATTTGGAAATCATTCGGGAAACATAAACAAAAAACTATTATACACATCACATGCAGTTCTCCTTCTAGAAGAGTTAGGGTACAAATATCGTGATGAAAGAACTGTTGAATTCCTTTTAAATTCGCAGATGAACGGTGGATGGGGAGTTCCGGATCTTTACACAACTTACTATGTTGTTAGAGCCTTAAGAACTATAGGAGTTTGCCCAAAAGAGGTTGATGGACTTTTAAGTTTTTTAAAAAGAGTACAGTATCCATACGGTGGATTTAATTTCTATGAAGGGCAAGAGAATGCCTATGGTGGTTTATATGAGACATATCTTGCACTAAGGATACTGGAGTTGCTTCCCCTTTCATAAATTTTTCAAAACTGCTATAAACCTTAGTCTGTATTGCATATTTGGTGTGCGTGATGATAATCATTAAGCTCGGTGGAAGTGTGATAAGCGACAAAAACAGCCCCTATTCATTTAATCGAGAAGCCGTTGAAGTAATAGCTGAAGAGGTAGCCCAGTTTTATCCAGAAGAAAGCTTTATCCTTGTTCATGGAGGCGGGAGCTTCGGACACCCAAATGCTAGGGAGTACAAAATTCGAGAAGGACTAATGGGAGATGTAAAGCGTAAAAGGATCGGCTTCTCAAAGACCCATCAAGCAATGCTTAAATTAAATAGTCTAATAGTTGAAACTTTCCTCGAGAAGGGTCTACCTGCCTATTCTGTATCTTCTTCCTCAATATTCCTCATAGAAAAAGGGGAGATTGTCTATGGTGAGCTCGAAGTTTTAAGAAAGCTATTGGAGAAAGATTTCATCCCAGTTCTCTTTGGTGACACAGCAATAGCCCTTGATAAGGGAATAGACATTCTCTCTGGGGATCAAATAGTGAACTACCTTGCAAGGATGTTCAAACCAAGTAAAGTGCTTTTTTTGATGGACGTTGATGGGATCTATGATAGAAATCCAAGAGAAAAAGGAGCAAGACTCATTAAAGAACTTACGGAAGAAGAAATTAAACACCTGCTGAAAAGCTCAGAATCAGCTGGAATAGATGTAACGGGAGGTATCGGAAATAAACTAAAGAAAGCTCTAGAAATAGCTCACTACACAGATATATATTTTGCCAATGGAATCGTCAAGGGAAATTTAATAAGAATCTTGAAAGGAGAAAATCCGGGGACAATTATTAAGAGGTGGTAAAATGGATAAAGAAGAGCTTACTGTGATTAGAAAGTTTGAACACATAGAACACTGCTTAAAGAAGCAAGTTGAAGCTCATGTAAGCACCCAATTTGAGAACATACATTTTGTTCATACATCCCTACCTGAAATAGACAAAGAGGAAATAGATTTAAGCGTTGAATTCCTTGGAAGAAGATTTGATTATCCAATAATGATAGCCGGAATGACCGGAGGAACAAAAGGATCACAGCTTGCTGGCAAAATCAACAAAACTCTGGCCAAAGCTGCCCAAGAGCTTAACATCCCCATGGGTGTCGGAAGCCAGCGAGCAATGATTAGAAAACCTGAAACCTGGGAAAGCTACTACGTTAGGGATGTTGCGCCCGACGTTTTCCTCGTTGGCAATTTGGGAGCACCCCAATTTGCTGAGAATATGCCAAACCGCTATGGTGTTGAGGAGGCTTTGAAAGCTGTGGAAACAATTCAAGCCGATGCCCTTGCTATTCACATGAACCCCCTCCAAGAGAGCGTCCAGCCAGAGGGAGATACACAATATAAAGGAGTCATAAAGGCTTTGGCAGAACTTAAGGGTGAGCTTTCATATCCTATAATAGCCAAAGAAACTGGAGCTGGAGTCTCAATGAAAGTTGCAATAAAGTTAGAGAGCATTGGAATCGACGCAATAGACGTTGGAGGTCTTGGAGGAACATCATGGAGTGGCGTTGAGTACTATAGAGCAAAAGATGAGAGAAGCAAGAATCTAGCCCTAAAATTCTGGGACTGGGGGATTCCAACTGCTTTAAGCGTTGCTGAAGTTCGCTGCGCCACAAGGCTCCCAATAATCGCCACAGGTGGAATAAGAGATGGCATGATGATTGCAAAGGCCTTAGCCCTTGGTGCAAACTTAGCGGGAGTTGCTTTACCTCTACTGAAGCCAGCAGTCAATGGAGATGTTGAGGGAGTGATCAAGATTCTTCAAAGATACATAGATGAGTTGAGAAATGCGATGTTTCTCGTTGGGGCAGAGGACGTTAAGGAGCTTAGAAAAGTGCCTCTCGTGGTTACAGGATTTGCAAGAGAGTGGCTTGAGCAGAGGATAGATTTATGGGAGTTTTTAAGAGATAGAAGACTTTGAAGCTTTTTCTTTTCTAATGCACATATTTTTAAACCCTCGAAGCTAGTATACCTTAACCCGTGGAGTTCCGCTCCACCAGCCAAAGGGCCGAGGCCGACAAAAAGTCCGCCTCAATAAAATAGTGGAGGAACTGAAATGATAAAAGTTTACACAATAGGCGGTTATGAAGAAGTAGGTAAAAATATGACTGCCATAGAATATGAAAATGAGGTTATAATAATTGATATGGGAATTAGACTTGACCGAGTTCTTATTCATGAAGATGTTAATTTCCAAAAAATGAGTTCGCGAGATTTGAGAAAATTAGGGGCAATTCCAGATGATACAATAATAAAAAATAAGAAAGTTGTGGCAATAGCCCTTTCTCACGGTCATCTCGACCACATAGGAGCTATAGCAAAACTCGCTCCTCATTATTCTAACGTTCCTATCTATGGAACACCTTATACTATAAAACTCGCAAAAGGAGAGGTTAGAAGCGAACAGTATTTTGAAGTCACAAACCCTATGTACGAAACCCAATACGGGGAGATAGTTCAGGTGAGTGAAAACTTGGCCATAGAGTTCATCCAAATAACACACTCAATTCCTCATTCCTCTATAGTCGTAGTACATACACCAGAGGGTGCTGTGGTTTATGCTTGTGACTATAAATTTGATAACCACAATCCTCTAGGAGAAAAACCGGATTATAAAAGACTTAAGGAAATAGGTCAAGAAGGTGTGAAAGTCCTTATACCTGAATCCACAAGGGTCGCAGAAGCTACGAAGACACCCAGCGAAGCATCTGCAAAGCTTCTCCTAGAAGACTTTTTCTACTATGAGGGAATGGAAGAAAAAGGGCTAATAACGACAACCTTTGCCTCCCACATAGCCCGTCTTCAAGAGCTAATAGAGATAGCAAACAACATGGGAAGGCAGGCTATTCTTATAGGAAGATCACTGGCCAAATACACGGGCATAGCAAAACAATTAGGTCTAATAAAGATGAAAGGGGCCAAGGCCGTTAGAAGTCCAGCTGCGGTCCAAAAAACTCTTAGAGAAGTCTCTCAAGCCAGAGAAAACTACCTTCTCATTGTAACGGGCCACCAAGGTGAACCCGGAGCAGTACTCACAAGAATGGCCAATGGAGAGCTCTATGACATTGGAAAAGATGATACTGTTATATTTTCTGCCGGAGTCATCCCCAACCCCCTCAACATTGCCCAACGTTATGCTTTGGAGACTAAACTTAGAATGAGGGGAGTTCGAATGGTAAAGGATCTACACGTATCTGGCCACTCGAGTAGAGAAGATCATAGGTACTTGATTAAACTTTTAAATCCAGAGAATATGATTCCTGCTCATGGAGAGTTTAGGATGCTCACTCATTATGCCGAACTTGCAGAGGAGGAAGGGTACTTAATTGGAAAAGATGTTTTCGTATCAAGGAATGGTTACAAAGTTGATGTGAGGTGATAGATAATGAAATTTGATCCTTTATTTGAAGCATTGAAAGAAAAAATCAAAATAGTCGATGAGGCCATTTTTGAACTTATACCTGAAAAGGAGCCCAAAGTTATTTATGATGCTGCAAGGCATTACCCCTTAGCTGGAGGAAAGAGAATTAGGCCGTTTATAGTTTTAACCTCTACCGAAGCTGTTGGAGGAAATCCAGAGAAAGCTGTTTATGCAGCAACAGCCGTAGAACTGCTCCACAACTACTCCCTAGTGCACGATGACATAATGGACATGGACGAGAAAAGAAGAGGCAGGCCGACGGTTCATAAAGTTTGGGGAATAAACATGGGGATTTTGGCTGGAGATTTGCTCTTCTCAAAGGTTTTTGAGGCTGTAGCAAAAATACCTGTTGAAGCTGAGAAAGTCGTGAGGATTCTAGATGTTATTGCAAAGACATCAAACGAACTATGCGAAGGGCAAGCGATGGACTTGGAGTTTGAAAACAAAGGAACGGTTACCATAGAGGAATACATGAAAATGATAAGTGGAAAAACCGGCGCGCTAATAGATGCTTCAGCTACGATAGGTGGCCTCATAGGGACAGAAAATAATGAATACATTCAGGCCCTCTCAAAATATGGAAGGAACGTTGGTATAGCATTCCAGATCTGGGATGATGTTCTTGATCTTATAGCAGACGAAGAAAAACTTGGAAAACCCGTGGGGAGTGATATAAGAAAAGGCAAAAAAACAATTATTGTGGCTCACTTCTTAGAGAACGCAAGTGAAGAAGATAAAGTAGAGTTTTTCAAAATATTCGGCAAATATGCTGGAGACGTAAAAGGAGAGGGAATCATTGAAGAAGATATTCAAGAAGAAGTCAAAAAAGCAATTGATCTCCTAAAGAAATATGGAAGTACGGACTATGCAAC
>QMUF01000090.1 GCA_003663525.1 Thermococci archaeon
TCAAACTCCCACCATAACCACCAAAAGAGAGTATTCCAATCGCTTCTAAAATGTTGGATTTTCCCACATTGGGCTTTCCAATGAAGACGTTGACCCTTTTGCAGTCAAGCTTTAGACTTTTAATTGACTTGAAGTTTTTGATTGTAAGGGTTTTGATCATGAGGATCACCGAAAAAACTTAAGAACATTAGGATATTTAGGTTTATCCCTTAATTCCAAAAATAATTATAAACCGGGAGAAAGAGAAAGTAGTGATGGGCATGGGACCAAAAGTTATTTGGGTACTTCCGAATGTTGCACAATTCAACAAAAATGGAAGAGGAAGCTTTCAAGAAAGATATTATGAAGCCAAAAAACTAAACTTTGATGCGATTGAAATCCCGGCAGATTTTATAAAGAACCCAACAGAAGTCAAGTTAACAGGCCTTTTGATAGGAGACGTTTTAACAAGAGAGGCAATTTCAAAGCTGTATAAAAAGCCAAGTAGGAGAATCAGCATTAAGATTAAGTACATTTTACACACCGATCCTCAAGCCCGCAGAGATAGCAAATTAAAATGGTACAATCCAGAATGGAGAAGAAAATTCATTGAAATGCTTAACAATCTAATTGAATATTTCGAGATGGAACCTTATGCAATAGAAATTCATCCTGGAACAAAACCTAACTCAATAAAGAACATAACAAGCACTATGGCTGAACTTACTGAGGAATTTCCAAGAACAAAGATACTTATTGAGAATAGAACCCACCAACTAATAACAGATGCATTTAGTATGAACAAATTATGGAACATGCTTAGACAAGAATATCCTAATATTGTAGAATCAGGAAGAGTTGGCATTGTCTTGGATGTTCAACAACTATTTACACAAACTGGTAAAAATAGGATATTGTTCCAAAGGCATCTTCAAATAATAGAACCTGAGGCCATATTTGGAGTCCACATACATAGTGGTTCCCGTGGTCATCATACCCCTAGTTTAAAAGATCCAATACCTTGGATAGATGTAGCAAAATTCTTGAACAATTCCCTAAAAATAAAGGAAGAATTCTTAATAAATCCTGAAGTACATACAAAAAGTGAAATCCAAGCAACAAGACTATTTATCGAAAGAAGTTTACTTTCCTTATAAAAATGGAAGAAGAATAAATTTACCCCGCAAGCTTCTCCACAATCTCTTCAGCTTTTTCCAGAATCTTTTCCTCGTCCAATGTGAGAACTTCCTGGTCAAGCATTACTATTTTTCCATCGACTATTGTAGTCTCCACATCATTGCCGTTGGCTGAATACACCATGTGAGAGATTACATTGGTTATTGGTCTTAGATGGGGCTTGTTGAAGTCAAATATAACTACATCTGCAAGGGCCCCTTCTTTTATGACTCCAGCGTTTAAACGCAAAGCTCTTGCACCATTTTGCGTGGCCATTTTAAAAATACTCTCTGCATCGGCAATAGTTGGATTCAGTGTATGTACCTTATGAACCAAGGCTGCCAGCTTCATTTCTTCCACCATGTCCAAACTGTTGTTGCTTGCTGCTCCATCAGTGCCAAGGGCAATGTTAACGCCCGCTTTTAGGAGCTTTTCAATGGGCATAACACCACTAGCAAGTTTCATGTTACTTACAGGGTTGTGAACTATAGTTACACCCCTTCTAGCAAGAATCTCAATCTCTTTATCAGTCAACCAGAGCCCATGGGCCGCTATGATATCATCCCTAAGAAATCCAAGTTCATCGAGAAATTCAACTGGAGTCATCCCATATTTTTCTTTTATATCTTGCACTTCGCTTTTTGTTTCACTTAAATGAATTGTTATCATTTTTCCTGTTTCATTCGCTTTCTTTCTAACCCATTTTAAAAGCTCAGGGGAACAGGTATAAGGAGCATGAGGCCCAAAGAGAAACTCTATTCTTGGTGAGTCTAATTTGTTAATGAACTCTAAAAGCCTGAGAGTTTCCTTAATCTCAACATTTCTCTTTTCTTCATCCCCCAAATCCACCATACCATAACTCAAATAGGCCCTTATTCCGGCCTTTTCAACAACTTTTGCTACTTCTTCCATGTGAAAGTACATATCAACAAAAGTCGTTGTTCCACCTTTGATCATTTCAAGAATACCAAGAAGAGCACCCCAATAGATATGTTTTGAGGTCAACTTTTTTTCAGCAGGCCATACATATTTCTGAAGCCACTCCATTAAGGGAAGATCATCGGCAAGGCCCCTCAAAAGAACCATAGGAGAGTGTGTATGAGCATTGATAAATCCTGGAGAAATCACTTTCCCGTTTGCATCAATGACGTATTCTGCCGAAAGTTTAAGGCCTTTACCAACCTTGGCTATTCTATTTCCTTCTATGTAAATATCAGCATTAATAATATCAAGATTTTCACCGTAAATTATCCGTCCATTTTTAATTAAGATGCTCATTAGATCACCCCTTAAAGGGGATAAAAGATAGAATTAATAAAATTTTGGAAAGGAGAAATTCAAACAAAAGCAGTCTTAAGAACATCAGCACAGCCACACTTCCTTTCTTCTGAAATCTTCGGAACACCTGCTTTTAAAAGCTTTCTAACCTTCTCGTTGTTCTCTTGCATAACTTTTATGACCTCTTGAGCATCCACCGGCTTTTCAGCCCAAACATCATAGTCTGTAACGGCCGCTATGTTTGTGTAGCACATCCCAAGCTCTCTCGCAAGATTTACCTCTGGAACAAGTGTCATTCCAATTATGTGAGCAAATTGTCTAAACATCATTGACTCGGCCCTTGTGGAGAACCTCGGGCCCTCAATACAGACATAAATGCCGCTTTCATGAACTGGGATCTCAAGCTCTTTTGCAGCATTGTAGAATATTTCCCTCATTTCAGGACAGAACGGATCAGCCATGCTAAAGTGGGCAACTCTTGGTCCATTGTAGAATGTATAGTCCCTCTTTTTCGTAAAATCAATGAACTGGTCAGTTATCACAATATCACCGGGCCTGTATTCCTCTCTAAGAGACCCAACTGCTGTTATTCCTATAATCCGCTCCACCCCAAGTTCTTTAAGAGCCCATATGTTTGCCTTGTATGGTACCTCGTGTGGAGGAAACTCATGAGTTTTACCGTGCCTTGGAATAAAAGCCACATCAACGCCTTCAATCTCTCCGATTTCCACTGGAGCTGAGGGTCTGCCATATGGAGTGTGTACTTTTACTGTCTCTTTTGGCTCAAATACACCATAAACACCAGATCCACCAATAATTCCTAGCCTTGGCATTGAATTCACCACCCGAAGTATAGAATATTGCAATATTTAAGTTTTCTTAATTAGAGTGAACTACCCCCCCTCTCGGAAGGGGACTTCCCGCCTGATAGGTAAAAAAGAAAAACTAAGAGAGTTTACTATCCACCAGGAATAATCCTAGGATTTCCATCGTTCCAATCTACAAAAATTGGCTTTTCTGGAATATAATCTAGGTTCTTAAGTATTTCAACACCCGCTTTTGTCCCCCACCTATCTGAGCCAGCCACGAGAATATAGATTTTCCCATCTATCACTGCGGCTTCAATGACTCCTTTTCCTTTTCCAGGATACTCATTTGTAACTTCCACTGGAAAACTATCCATGTATTCTTTAGTTAACTTATTGGCCACAGGACCCCCAATCAACACCACTATTTCAGATTCAGTACAGTGCCCTGGTACTTTATCAGAACACATTCTTCTCCAGAATGTCCATGCATACTCTTTGTCAACCCTCCCTTCTCCATAAATTACTGGAGAAGCACGAATCTTAGATACATCCAATTTATCCCCCACTTTAAGAGAGATGGGAGTGCTTGTAAGAAGGGAAATTGGAGTCACCGTGAGTTCACTATTCTCTCCATACAAAATCAAGGAAAAGCTCTTATCGTAGTTGCTCGAGTTGAATATTAGTGTTGGGGGCCCCATATTAGCTATGGGGGAGGAATAAACTGAATTTCCTTCAGGATCCTTTATCTCAATTGAATAGTTCTTGTAAGCATTGTGAAACATTCCTTCCTTTAGAATAATTGGATATCTACGCTTAACAATTGAATCATTCCATTTAAGCCCAAACATGAAATTGAGAGTATTTGGGAATATCGTTACATTGCCATCAATCCTTACTTCCTGAGTTGTTTCAGTTTCCTTGTAGATACTAACCCACCCAGTTATTGTGACATGATCAAAGGTTATTGAGCCCGTGAAGTCTTTTATTTCAAGCCAAGATATTTCTGAGTCTTTTATAAATACTGTAGAATTCTTATCCTGTGCTGTAAGAGCAATATGGGCAAGTTTAGACCCCTGAAGTGTAACCTTGGTGTTGGAAAGTATGTTCACATCCCATTCAAGGATCCTTGAATTTTCTAGTCTTAAGAACCACGCCCCTTCACGAGTTAGGTCAATGGTATAGTTTTCATAAAACCCTGGTTTTAAACTAACGCTAACTTCAATATCTCTCAAACGTGGAGTAAATGTCCCAACAGTGGAATTCATGAGATAAATTCTGGGAAACTCCCTTATCTCAATAGTACCCACATATGAATCTTTGATAATGACCTCAGCATCTTTTTGGATCCACATCCATGCTCCAGAGATTGTGGAATTGTGAATGTTTACCGTGTATTTCTCTGAGACTATTGATGCACTTCCAAACTTAAATCCCTCATAGAGATTCGTGACATTTACCTCCCCACTCAACCAAGAATAAAGAGCAAATTCTGAGTTTTTAATAGTTACTTGAGCCCCAGACAAGTAGGAGGTCACTTCCAATGCATCAAAGCTTGAATCAACGATTTCAAGAACTGGACGACCACTAGATAATGAAATAATGGGAGCTTTCTTTGTGAATGATAACCCCACAAAACTCCCTTTTGAATTACTGTGGAAGCTAATGTAGAATTGGTAGTCCGATGTAATTATGGAGTTCTCTACTATCAGTTGAGAGTTATCTTTAATAATAATTCCATAATGGGCGTGATAATCTTGAAGGAGCTCGAGAGTGGCATTTTTAATTATTAGTTTTCCACCATTCTGGACTATTATGTTGCCCTCTTGAAGAAACGTAGAGTCTTCTATTTTATATTCTGTGCCATCTATAGTCAAAGTTCCAATGTGAAGTGATCTAGCCCTAACAGGAGAAACTAAAAAGAGACTGAAAAATATCAATAATATGAAAACCAGTGCAGTTGAATTTTTCATATAATCACCCTATAGAATTAGTATTTAAACCCTATAAGGGTTTTTGTATTATAATAGCTCTTAACCAAGTTTTCAAAGTATTCCTCAAACATGCGTTTGCTGTGAAATACATCAAAAACTTTAATAACTTTCCATAACTAAATGATGCAAGGGTGATAACATGGAAAAGCCCGTAGAGCTTATTCTGCCAGACATTGAAAACCCCACTTTTATTGAAGGATACCCAGGAATAGGATTAGTAGGCCACATAGCCGCCAATTTTCTTACAAAAGAGCTTAAAATGGAGCCAATAGGGTATGTTGAAAGTTCTTTCTTACCTCCTGTCTCTATAATTCTCGAAGGAAAACCAAACCCCCCATTAAGATTTTACAGGAGGGACAACATAATTGTGGCTGTGGCAGATATTTATATCCCCCCAACTCTTGTAAACGAAATAGCAAAAGAAATAACAACATATTTAAAACGTAACAATGCTGAAAAAGTAATCTCCCTTGGTGGAATGGGTATTGGACTCTTCAAAGAACACATGGATGTTTGGGGAATTGGAGGAAGTGAAGAAGAAAATAAAGATTTAGAAAATCTCGGTGTCAAAATACTAAAATATGGCTCAATCATGGGTATGAGTGGAAAACTTCTATGGGAAGCCAGTAAAGAAAAACTTAAGGCGTATGCTTTATTAGGTGAGACTTTTGGAGATAGGCCAGATCCAAGGGCCGCAGCAAACATTATAGAAATTCTAAATAAACTTGTCCCCATAGGCGTTTCAACAGAACCACTCCTTAAAGAGGCCCAAATGATTGAAGAACAGTTAAGAAGAATGCATGAACAAATGGAATCTGCTAGAAGAAGAGCAGAAAAAGAGTATGAAAGAGTTTACCTGTGAGGTGAGATTATGGAGCTTCTTGTACTTGCGGGAATAGCTCGAAAAGCTCTCGATCAAATTTTAAGAAATCCTTACCGAACAATAGAGATAAGAAGTGCCAGGAATGTAATAGCCATACAAAACCTAAAACCTGGAGAAAGACTTTTCTTAACATATGAAACTCCTCAAGACATAACGCATGGGACTGAGGGTGTAATAGCGGAGATCCTTAGAATAGAGAGAATGGAGCAAAGAATCCTGTGGGAAGAAAGCGATGAAAGAGAACAAACAGTTTGTAGGGTTCAATTGAGACTCAAAGGATTGGGAAAAGTCATTGAAGTTTCAA
>QMUF01000091.1 GCA_003663525.1 Thermococci archaeon
ACCTTACCCATAACTTTTTTCATTAAAGTACGAGTGAAGAGAAGTTGCTTAAATTTATTGACGAGATGATAATGGTAAGATAAGAATTTTCTATGGGGGGAAGTTTTAGTAAAATAAAGAATGCTACTATCAGTTACACTGCTGTTCCGGGCTCTAAGCATCAGCTTTGTGGCTTCGAGTGCCATGTAGTTCGTTTCGGTTACAGTGTTGTACATTCTTTTGAAGTGTTTATCAACCCAGTCTGTTAAATGATACGTCTTTCAGATTATTTTCATACTTCTCCGTAATAAAGTCAGTTGACTTCGAGGACTATGAAAAGGCTTTCAGCATTGAAACTCAAGAGCTGAGTTCCCTAATTAAATTAAAAAGGAATTAAAGTCTCCTCAAACTTGGAAACCAATGCTTCTTGCCTTTTTTCTCTTTCTCTTCGTCCCATTCGTGAAGAATTTTAACAGCTTCGCTTGCAACTAAAGCAGCCTCTTTCTCTCCAGCTTTTCCAAACTCATTGGTTATTCTATTAGCAAAAACTGCACAAACACAACCTGCCCTAAGTCCATAAATATTCGCTAAGGTGTAAAGCGTTGCTGCCTCCATTTCAAAATTTGTAACCTTTGCTTGCCTCAGATCATCTATAAGGTGCTTTGCAAAGCTTGGGAAGTAACCATCTAATCCGGGCCTTGCTTGCCCCACATAGAAGCTATCAGTAGAGGCAGTTATTCCTACGTGGTACTTAACTCCTAAAGTTTCAGCAGCTTCAATCAATGCCAAAGTGACCTCAATGTCTGCACTTGCGGGATATTCAACCCTTACGTACTGCTTCGATGTTCCTTCAAGCCTCACGGCTGCCTTTGCTATTATTAAATCGCCAATTTCAATTCCGGGTTGAATTGCACCGGTAGAACCTACTCTAATGAAAGTATCAGCCCCTATAGCTGCAAGTTCTTCAATAGCTATTGCTGCTGATGGCCCTCCAATCCCTGTTGAAACAACACTTATCGGCACCCTTTTGTATTTTCCCGTGTGAGTTCTGTACTCTCTATGAAAAGCTATTTCTTTTGCTTCATTCCAAAGTGCACTTATCTTGGGAACCCTCTCTGGGTCACCTGGAAGGAGCACGTATCTCGCAACATCACCACGTTTGCATGCTATATGATATTGATACCCTTCCTCAGTTTGAGGTCTATCTGCAGGCATAAACTTCTTCATACCGCCACCTCCGCAATTATTTTGGAAAAGACCTATATAAAAGAAACCCATATAACAAGAGGGTGATAGTATGTTAAGATGCCAGAAATGTGGAAAGATGCATAAAGACTTCAAAATTATGTGTAACTGTGGAGGGGTTTTAGACTATGTCGAAGAATTTGGAGGTGATTTTGACTCCTCACTTAAGAGAGAATACTTAGACGTGAGACGATACATTCATTTCATTCCTGTAAAGGAAGAATTTCTACCAAATTTAAGGCTTCCAATAACTCCAATTGTCGAAAGAGAAATAAAAGGCATTAGAGTTTTCTTCAAACTTGAGTACCTCATGCCAAGCGGGTCCTTTAAAGACCGAGGAACTTACGTAACAATATCCAAACTTAAAGAAAATGGAGTAAATGAAGTAACTCTGGATTCCTCTGGAAATGCGGCCCTAAGCTTGGCTCTATTTGCAAAAAGCGAGGGGATAAAAACTCACCTCTTCATTCCAGACCACACAAGTGAAGGAAAGAAAAAGCTTCTCAAGCGATTAGAAGCTGAAGTCCACGAAATAAAGGGTTCAAGAATGGAAGTACATAAAAAAGCAGTAAGCTTCGAGAAGGGCCTGTATATTTCCCACTGGTACAATCCCTATTTCATTGAAGGAACAAAAGTAGCCGCATATGAAGTTTATGAACAAATTGGAAATGTAGATTATGCCATAACTCCTGTAGGTAGTGGAAGCCTATTTTTAGGCCTTTACAAAGGATTTAAAGAGCTAAATAGCCTTGGAAAGAGCAAAATCCCCAAAATGATTGCTGTTCAGGGGAAAGGGTACGAGAGCTTACGTGAGAAAAGCCATGAAGAGAGCAAACTTGCAGAAGGAATAGCAATTCCAGAGCCACCCCGAAAAGAACAGATGCTCAAAATCCTAGAGGAGACCGAAGGAACTTGTATTTCTGTTGGCGATGAAGAGATAAAAAGTGCCCTAAAAGAATTGACTTCCATGGGATTTTTGGTAGAACCCACATCTGCAACGGCCCATGGTGCATTCAAGTCCCTTTTAGAAGAGGGATACTTTGAAACGGGTTCAAAAATTCTAATACCTCTCACTGGGTCAGGTCTAAAAAACCTCTAAACTGGAGCCGGGAGGGGGATTTGAACCCCCGTAAAGCGGATCTGCAGTCCGCCGCCTCGCCTCTAGGCTATCCCGGCATTTTACTCAAAGAAGATTTTTGGCGCCGCGGCGGGGATTTGAACCCCGGAGGGACCACGCCCATCGGCTTAGCAGGCCGACGCCATACCAGGCTAGGCTACCGCGGCACGTCCAACATTAAGGAGTTTGGGAGGGTATTTAAATCTTTCGCAAACGGCAATGCTGAGGATAGATATAAATACTCCTCCTCGCTATTTAAAACTGATGGAGCTCTTTAACTCAAAATTGTGTGCTATTTGCAAAGGGAGAAAACTACTGTGTGGTCGACCTACCTGTCCAATTCTCGAACGATTTAGAGTAGCTAAGACCATAGAGAAGCGAATAAATCGTAGGGATATTTTCGGTTCATCTCCCCCCAGCATCTTTGTTGGAGAATATGGCTACCCCAAAGTCCGAATTGGCCCTCTTGTGCCACCAATTGAGGGAAACACTTCCCACCTTGATAGCCCTCTAAAATGGGAAAACAAGAGAATTAAAGATATCTTGTATTACCGTTCTCTACTTGTGATGGGAGAGATAAAAGCTGATGTTAATGTTAGAAAGAGTGAAAGAATTTTAAGTGAAGTTCAAGAACTGGCAATGTCAGTAAGGCCAGTTGATAGTGAAATTTTGCTTAAGAAGAGACCCATTTTAAAAGTTCTTCCAAGTGAGTTCGCACCCCCCGTGGGCCCAAAAGCCGAACTCCTCGACTTTGAACTCACTGAAAATCCAAAAATTCCAAAAAGAACGGACTACATCGTTAATGATGAGTTAAAAGCTGAACCAGCTATTATACGTCTATATAACTGGGGTTTTGATGAGTATTACATAATAAGGCTTCTCTCAGCTGGACTTCTTGGAACCAACAGAAAGCTCGTTCCAACAAGGTGGAGCATCACGGCGGTGCAAGATACAATAGGTAAAAGGCTAAGGAAAGAAATCCTACATTATGAGCCCATAAATGAATTTGAGCTCTACTTTTACGAATTCCTAGGCAACAGATATGCAGTTATTTTAATGCCCGAAACTTATGCTTTTGAGCTCCTTGAGGTTTGGCTTAAGGGTTCTCTATTTGGAAGTGATGAACCGAAAGTAATTCACGATTATGAGGACTTTCGCGGGATTAAAGGCTACGCTGAAGAGACTACCGGTGCATATTATGCAGCTAGATTGAGCGTTCTTGAAAGTCTTAGGCAGAGAAGAAGACAGGCAAGAATAATAGTCTTCAGAGAAGTAACTCCAAAGTATTATGCTCCAGTGGGGGTTTGGCAGATAAGGCTTGGAGTCAAAAAGGCCATGAGAAATCCTGTGGGGAGATTTAATACACTCCAAGAGGCCCTTAATGAACTCAAGAAGTTCCTCGAGCTGAAGCTTGAGAAATATCTAGAAAAAAGCTGGATTCTATGGTTGAGAAAGCAGAGGACACTCGATTATTACTTTAATATGGTGTGATTGCCAATACTGTCAGGATAAGCAAGAGGATGTTAAGCTTAACATGTTTATCCTGATTTATATAACTTAAAAATATAGGTCTAAAAAGAAGTCCTCGTTGTGCCCTTTGATTTCTTCTTTAAAGAAATCTCTGATCATTGCCCCCGTACAACTTATAATACCCTTTACGTGGCATGTAAAGCTTAGACCTCATTTAGTGAAAAATGAAAATTTGTTATTCAGAGCCCAAAAACATCCCTGATACTGTATTTTCTGGAAACCAAGATTAAACTTACTATAAGGGCAACTGCATTAGCCTTTACAAGCGATATAGCAAAGTGGTAATAATCGTAAGGTGTGTGAATATCACATTCAAGCCTTAGGTATGTCATGTTGCCCGTCTTATTTAATTGTGGTATTGGAGGCTCCATTTCCTCTGGAGTTTCAATTGACCATAGAATATGACCTCCGGCTTCCTCTACAAACTTCTCATACCTATCACTCTCCACAAGGATTGAAAACACTCCCTTATTTTCGTTACAAGAAGAACTCCCTGCTATTAGAGGTCTATACTTTTGGAATGCATTTGTGAACCTTTTTGCGTCTTTATAGTTTTTGATAAAAACATGTGCATAGTAACTCCCATTCGGTCTATAGAAATATGATTCATTCTGTCTGAAGTACCTGAAGGCTTCACAAACCTTATTAACTGTCTTCATATGAGAACGATAGTCAAGTACGAATCCAACATCTAGTACTGCAAACAATAATAAAATAACAACTCCAACCTTTATCAGGGTTTCCGGTGCGATTCTCATTGTTAAACACCATGTCTTCAAAGTTTACAGTAGAATTTTAGGTTTAGATTTATTTAACTTTTGAGACAGTTAATCAGGATACTCTCAGATAAACTTAAACTTTTTAACCCACTTTTCGTAGCTTGCTTTATGAGAAGAAAACTCGCCCTTATAAGCATCGATGGCAATGGAGTTTACAATTTAAAACACATGCCGTTTTTAAGTGAGTTAGCAGAGAAAGGATTTTTTGAAGTTGTTGAGTCAATATTTCCCACGCTTACGGATTTAGTCCATACAAGCATAGTTACCGGAGTTCCTCCAAGAATTCATGGCGTTGTGGAAAACGGCTATTACGATAGAATATCCGATAGAAAGGTAAACTTCTACGACTATGAAATTGCTTTTAATCCCCACAAGGTCATAAGGGCAAAAACAGTAGTTGATATTCTCAGAGAAAAGGGAATAAGAAGCGCTTCTGTTAGTGGCTATACAATGCCTCCCTTCAGCGGCACCCACGTTAGAATCTTTCCACCGTTTTTCAGTGACGATACTCTTTATAGAGAACACGGAAGAGACTGGAGAAAAGATCGCTGGGTTTTAAATTCAGCTCTGTATCTCTACGAAGAATGCAAACCCGATTTGCTTTTAGTCCACTTCTGCTCGATTGATGGAATGCAACACGATTATGGGCCTTTGAGTGATGAAGCTATGAAAGCCGTAGAAACCATAGATACCGCGCTAAACGTTTTGTGGGAGAGGCTTAGAGATGAGTATACGTTCATAATATTCGCCGATCACGGGCAGGAGAATGTTCACACGTGGGTAAACCTGAAAAATTATCTCAAAAAACATGACATTGAGACCCTTAGGGTCTCATCTGGAGGAGGAGTACACGTTTATCTAAAAAACCCCACAGAAGCCGAGGAGGCGTATTCAATATTGAAAAGAGCCCCTGGTGTAAAGTACGTCTTTTTCAGAGAGGACTTACCACACCTAAATACTCCAAACAGTGGAGAGCTCATTGTATCTGCCAAAGAGGGCTACTGGTTCTGCTCTCACAAAGTATGTAACGGGATAAAAGGATCAAGTTACTGGGTAGAAGGCATGCATGGGTCTCTAAATGAACCTGTGATAAAGGTTCCCCTTATTTTATGGGGTTTTGAGAAAGCAAACTTAGAAAATCCGACTCTTTATGATATTGCTCCCACAATACTAAAGTTCTTTGGCGTGGAGAAGCCGAAGGAAATGATCGGAAAAAGCTTACTATGAAACTATGGAACTTGTAAGTCTGCGACGCAAGTGTTTTACCAAAAGCTCCTGGATTGCCACCCATTTTGACAATAGTGGCTTTAGCTAAGTGGCTTGGAAAGGCTTTGTTCCACTGACTTTTCTTTAAGCTTTGAAGGGAAAACGCATAAATAGCTCAAAAACATACCCCCTAAAGGGGAGACAAGCATGAGCAGAACCTTTAGACTGCTAGTATCCATAATCCTATTGTTTGTGATTTGCACATTGGGTGTTAAGGCTCTTTCAGTCGAGGATCTCAGAAATGAAAAAGTTGCAGAAACTGGTGAAGTTCATTCCCTCTTTTATAATTCAAAAGGCGAGAGAGTTGCAACTCTTTCCCTTATGGAGAGAGGCTATTACTCAGAGGATGTAATTTCTTTCCGCGTTCATGTGTGGCATAGAGAGGGGTGGAAAACTAAGAGCTTAAAACTTGTGATAACCCCAAATGTTAGTGCGGAAGTTTATTTAAAGACTCCTGATGGGTATCCTTGGAA
>QMUF01000092.1 GCA_003663525.1 Thermococci archaeon
CAAGGGTGGGGGTGTTCACCCATTAAAGGGGAACGTGAGCTGGGTTTAGACCGTCGTGAGACAGGTCGGATGCTATCTACCGGGGGTGCTGGCTGCCTGAGGGGAAGGCGCCCTTAGTACGAGAGGAACAGGGTGCCGCGGCCTCTGGTCTACCGGTTGTCCTACAGGGCATAGCCGGGCAGCTACGCCGTATCCGATAAGGCCTGAAGGCATCTAAGGCCGAAGCGGTCCCCGAAAACAGGCAGCCACTCCCTGGTGCAAGGGGTCGGGTGACCGGTCCGTTGCCAGGGACGAGGGCACCCGCAGAAGACGGGTTTGATGGAGCGGGGATGTAAGCGGGAAGGGAAACCGACCCGTTTAGTCTGCCGCTTCCAATAGCCCGAGGTTCTTACCCCCGAAAGGAGGTTGGGCATTTGATAGGCCAAATCGACCTATGTACGGTCTATAAATTTCTAAACTCTTCTGGAATTTTAGTTTAAACTTGCGATAAATACAAAAATCCTAAAATGTAGGTATTTTTGGTGATATAATGAGACTATTAATACTTGATCTTGATAAGACCTTATGGGATCATTATGATGCTTCTCAGCTAGTTCCCCCCTTTAGGACACACGGTACTGAATTAATAGATGCCTTAGGAAATAAATTGAAACTCTTCGATGGAGTTGTGGAATTCCTAGATTGGGCAAAAGAAAGGTTTGTTCTTAGCATTGCGAGTTGGAATGTTGAAAAATTGGTGAGACTAATATTGGAAGAGTTTAATATCTGGCACTATTTTGTCTTTCCCAAAATAGAGAATCATCCAGATAAGGCAGACATGATAGTTAGAACGCTTCAAGAATTAAAGAATTCTGGATATGAAATAGAGGAAGTAGTTTATATTGATGATAGAACTCTTCATTTAGATGAAATTAAAAAGAGAATTCCTGACATAAGATTTATTCAAATGTGGGTGGATGTAAAAAATTTTGAAGAACTTAGAGAATATCTTATGAAAGAATTAGAGGTGAAAAAGAATGGAGCTCTTAGTGGTGAAAGATAGGAAAATTGATTACGATGGATCTGCAATAAAGAGTCACTGGGCATATAGAAACTTTGAGGTATTGGGAAACTCAATAGTGGTATTCAGAGGAAGTTGTGACATAAAAATCGAGGAAATGATTGATATTGAAGACCTTCGTCAGCAAAAGGAAATCAAAAGTGAGGATATGATACATTACATAATAGAAATATTTGAAGTACCAAATGTGTTTCTTGCATCAGTGCTCCAGAAACTCTTTATTGCAAAACTATGTGAGATCTTGGGAGAATATGGTATAAAGACCTCAAGATATGGTGATGACATTTACATTGGTGATAAAAAGTTGAGTATCTCCATTGCTACAGTCTCACCAGTTAGCATTAAGATTCATATAGGGGTTAACGTTGAAGCAAAGGGTGTACCAATGGGAGTTAATGCAATTGGGTTAAAGGAACTTGGAATATCTGATATTGACCAATTTATGGAGCTAAGTGGGAAATTACTCGTGGAAGAATTTTTAAAGGCCAAAAAAGACAGTTTAAAAGTGAGATGGGCAGAATAATTAAATTAATGATTTAATAAGTATGCCAACTAGAGGCACTGCAAGATTATCGTCCAAAAATCTCTGGTACTCTACAAGGGTTAAGATAATACTCCAACTTATTTTTGAAAGCCATGAGGCTTCAGGGAAAATTAGAGCTACTATTAATAATGCTGATAGGAAATAACCCAAGCTACCACTCCAATGTTTTTTTAATTTCACATTATATCCATTTTTTCTGAAATAAGTGAACCGGATTATGCCTGTAACTCCATCACTTATTGCCATAACTAAAAGAATAGCTGTTGCATAGTTTTTAGAGAGGATAAATACAACAAAGGCTGCTGAGAATGCAAAAAAGACTTCTCCATAGTTTGCATTGATCTGATACCACTTGAGACCGTCATTTTTCATGTGAAAAATTAATTGCACTAGGCCAAATAGAAACGCTGCTAGAGCAAATACCTCTCTGGGAATTTGGCCAAGATAATATAGAAGGCCTGCAGGTACAATGCTAAAATGGATTATTTTTCTATTTATCCATACATAATTTTCTCCCAAATATCTTGTAAAGTATATTGAGGCTAGTATCGGTGTAGCTGCTAAAAAAACCGCCATGGCTATGTTCATAATTAAACCCCCGTTTAATAGAGAAACCGAGATATTTAAACTTTACTTATTTATGTGCAGCAGACAAAACGTTTCTGGAATAATTTCAGGAGTAATGACTGGAAAGCTCAGAGGTTTGTTTTCTTGTTTGCTTTCTGGTATAATTTTGTTTGGGCCCACTCTCAGTTTGATAGGCCTCCTGGTGATGTTACTGAATGGCTTCAGGAGGTGATGCCACAATTGTCCCAACAGTATCTTATGTTCTTAGGTGAACTCGAGGGTCAAAACTTAAAAATGATTTTTGTAAGTCTAGTTTGGGGATGAAAATGGTTCATTGGGCTGATTACATGGCTGAGAAGATTATTCGAGAAAAAGGAGATAAAGGGTTCTATGTAGTCGAGAGTGGGATTACTCCTAGTGGTTACGTGCATATAGGGAATTTTAGAGAGCTTTTTACTACATACATAGTGGGTCACGCATTAGAGGATAGAGGGAAAAAAGTTAGGCACATTCACATGTGGGATGATTATGATAGATTCAGGAAGGTTCCAAAGAATGTTCCCAAGGAATGGCAAGAGTATCTCACAATGCCAGTGAGTGAAGTGCCAGATCCGTGGGGGTGCCATGACAGTTATGCTGATCATTTTAGGCTACTTTTTGAAGAAGAGGTTGAAAAACTTGGTATTAAGGTTGATTTTTTAAGGGCGAGTGAACTGTATAAGGGTGGGGAGTATGCCCATGATGTAAGAACTGCCCTTGAAAAGAGGGAGAAAATTGTAGAGATTCTGAATAGATTTAGGGACATGGCAAAACAACCACACTTGCCCAAGGACTGGCAACCGATTCAAGTATATTGTCCCAAGTGTCGCAAAGAGGCCCAATTTGTTGAATGGGATGGAGAATGGAGAGTAAAGTACAAATGCACTCATTGTGAGAGTGAGGATGTTACTGATATCAGAGAAGGGAATGTTAAGCTTAGATGGAGGGTGGACTGGCCCATGAGATGGGCCCACTTTGCTGTGGACTTTGAACCTGCAGGAAAGGATCACTTGGCGGCAGGTTCAGGTTATGAGACCGGGATGGAGATAATAAGGGCAGTTTATGGTAAAGAGCCTCCAATTCCTCTTATGTATGAATTTGTTGGTATAAAAGGACAAAAGGGCAAGATGAGTGGTTCTAAGGGGAATGTTATTCTCCTAAGTGATCTTTATGAAGTTCTTGAACCCGGGGTGATAAGATTCATTTATGCGCGTCACAGACCGAACAAAGAAATAAGAATTGATCTTGGGTTAGGCCTTCTAAATCTTTATGATGAATTTGATAAAATTGAAAGACTATATTTTGGGTTAGAAGAGCTTAGAAATCTTGAAGAAGCAGAAGAACTTAAAAGGACCTATGAACTCTCAATGCCTTCCATTCCCGAGAAAATGGTAGCTCAAGCCCCATTTAGGTTCCTTGTGGTACTTGTACAAATGCCTCATTTGAACGAGGATAGGATAGTAGAAGTCCTAAAAGAGCAAGGTCATGTTCCAACTAACTTAAGGGAAGAGGATTTGGAGAGAATAAAACTGAGAATAAAGCTTGCCAAGAATTGGGTTGGGAAATATGCACCCGATGATGTAAAATTTGAGCTTCAAGATCAATTACCTGAGATAGAGATAGATGAAGAGATAAGAATGGCCTTGTTAGAGGTTGCAGACTGGCTTGAAGAGAAAAGCAGATTTACTATTGACGATCTAAATACAATGCTCTTTAATGCTGCTAAAAAGCGCAATATTCCCAGTAAGAAGTACTTTAAAGTGCTTTACACTTTACTCATTGGCAAAGATAGAGGACCAAGGTTAGCCCCGTTTTTAGCCTCTCTCGATAAAGAATTCGTTATTAAGAGACTCAGACTTGAAGCTTGATTTTCTCTTTTCTACAAATCATCCTTCTATATAAAAGTGCTGTCCTTCAGGATGAGGGCCAGTTTCTTATTTTTTCTGATATACTTTGAGATAAGAAAATTCGTCAAGTTTGACCTCAGTAACTAGGCGGAAGTGAACTACCCCACCCTAACGGATGGGGTCTTCCAGGAGGATAAAATGCTATCGAAAAATATTTAAGATGAAATTTAACCTTCCAAGTTTTCTAAGGAGAAGAGGACTCCCAGAGGTATTACTTGAGACTTCAGAACCAAAGATCATGCACATAAGTGATACACCGGATAACATATACTCATTCATTCTCAACTTAATAGAAAAGAGTAGGCCAGAGTACATAATTCATACCGGAGATCTTGTAGATAATATAAAACTCGAGAGATGACCCGAACTTAAAGAGAGATATAAAAAGAGAGTTCAAGAACTTTTAGATATCCTAGAAAACTCTAATGTCACGGTATATATAGTGCCTGGAAATGAAGACGATCCAAAAATACTCAGAAAATTTTCTAGAAGGGCAAAAATAGTAAAGCCTGGTGATATCGTAGACATAGAGGGAATTAGAGTAGCTTTGGCTCACGAACCTTATGAATTAAAAGACAACAAATCCATTGATTTTGCATTATATGGCCATAACTTTAAAGTTATCGAGAAAGGCCTAAATGGAGTCCTAAACATTAACTTCATTCTCCCACAAAGCAAACGTGTTATTAGGGTCAAATACCCAGATGGAACAAATTTTGAAAGAGGTTATAAAGTGATGAGGGAATTATAATGAGGTTAATGCGTTTTGGACCGTCGATGCTCTTTTTGAGAACTTCCAATATTGAAGAGGGAGAGAAGTTCATTGGTAATCTATTCAGTGTCTCAAAGACTTCGGTTGATGACGCTTGGAACAAAAGTGGCGGAACTAGATACTATTGTTTTTGTAACTCCATCAGAGGAATGGAAAACTATTTTAGACTTAAGGAGAGGGGCTTTCTTGATAGAGATGAGAAGTGACAGCGTATTAAAAGAACTTTTGAATGCAAAGGCCCCTTTTGAAAGAGCAAACCTTGAGCCCCAAATAATACTTCTTCGAGTTCCGAAAGAGGCGGAAAAAACTGCAGGGATAATACCTCAAAGATATGGAGCAATAGAGACTAGCTTTGCACGGGGAGTGAATGAAGGAGAGGAGAAAGACACATTACTCATTGTGACGGACAAAAAACTTGTTGACCATGTTAGTATAAAAGACATAAAAGGATCCTTCCTAATCAAAAAGAACTTTATAGAAGTTTATAGAACTCTTAGAACGGACTTACCAATTTTACTCTTTAAACTGCTCCCTGAAGGATGCCAAGAGATAACCATAAGAATATACGATAACGAAAAGAGGTATGATGAAAATATAGAAAGAGTACTTCTTGTGCTTGAAGACCTTGACTTGGGATACGTTGTGAGTGAAGGATGGGACTGGGACTATCCAAGGCCTTTTATGAGAATTAGAATTTACAAAATAAAACTCATAACATGGGAAGACCCACTTAGGATAAAGTTTCTCCTTAAAGGTCTGGAATACAAAGGATACCAAAGGTTTGCTGATATCGACGTCTTTGTAGAAGGAAAAAAGATTCCTTGGATAGAGGTATCAAAGGAATACCAATCAAAATTTGAGCTTACCAAAGCAGCCTGAGAGGAGCTTGAAGACCTGCTAAGTGAAGAAACTAGAAAAGTGCTTCATGAAATTGAAACTAAAATTTTAAATGACAAAGATCTTCAAGAGGGATCTTAAATTCCTTTCCATAATCATCCAAACGTGGAGACTTCCTAATTTTAATTTTTAATGTTCCTTCTTCATGAATAACCTCTAGCACTCTAGAAGCTGCCTCTTCTACTTGTAAGAGCAATGATCTTGTCGCTATATCTCTATTTATGAAATAAATTCCTACCCTCTCTTCATCACCAAAAACATACCGCGTATAATTTGTAGCATATAACTCAAATGCCTCTTTCCTTTCCTGCAGATGCACAAGCTTTTCCATTCCGAAGATGAAGTACACTATATTTTTGTGGGTTTCATAGTATTCCCGAAGAATCTTAGAATACTTAGATGCGTATACTGTAATATCTTGGTGGGGATCCAAATAACCTATTATCCTACCAAGCTTTATGTTCCCCCCTATTTTTATCACATCAAGGTTATGTATGAAAGATGTATCCTTGCCAGCAATATCAAGATTTAATTTTAACATTGATAAAATATCTAAAACATCTAGGACAAGTATATTATC
>QMUF01000093.1 GCA_003663525.1 Thermococci archaeon
CTTCCTCTTGGGGTCAGAACCTCTCAGCTTTATCTCGACCCAGTAACAGCTAAGAAATTTAAAGATGCATTTGAAAAGCTCGAAAAGAATCCAAATCCTTTAGGTGTTTTTCAACTTTTAGCATCAACGCCTGATATGAGTTCATTAAGGGTAAGGAGAAAAGAACAGGAAGATCTTTTGGATTATGCATATGAGATGGAGGAATATTTATACCAAAATATTCCTTACTGGGAAGACTATAAATTTGAGAAGTTCTTAGGGGAAATGAAAACCGCGAAACTTCTCCTTGACTGGATTAACGAAGTAAATGATGTGAAAATTTTAGAAACTTATGAAATTGACACAGGAGATCTTTATAGAATTCTAGAGCTTGTGGACTGGCTCATGTACTCCCTCATAGAGCTTTACAAACTGTTTGATCCAAAACCAGAAGTTCTTGACTTTCTAAAGAAGCTACACATAAGAGTCAAGCATGGAGTAAGAGAGGAACTACTAGAGCTTATTACCCTACCCATGATAGGAAGAAAAAGGGCTAGGGCTCTGTATAATGCTGGATTTAAGGGAATAAACGATATTGTTAGGGCGAAGGCAAGTGAGCTCCTCAAAGTGGAAGGAATTGGTGTTGGAGTGCTAGAGAAGATTTACCAACACTTTGGAGTGGGGCTTCCAACGAATGATAAAAAGAAAAAAGTAAAAAAAGGAACCTTGGATGAGTTTTTCAAATAATCAAATTTTTAACTGTAATAACTTTAGTGAGGTGTGGGCAATGATAATCTGTGTTGTTGGAATGCCAGGCTCAGGAAAGGGACAAATAGTAAGGATATTTGGAAAATATGGAATTCCACATGTTTCTATGGGGGACATTGTAAGAGAAGAAGCTGACAGAAGGGGAGTTCCAAGAACCCCAGAAGGCATGAATAGCGTAAGCATTCAGTTGCGACAAGAACTTGGTGATAATGCAGTTGCAAAGCTTACAATACCAAAAGTTAGAGAGCTCTTAAAAACACATGAAGCTGTTATAATAGAGGGTGTACGATCATTAGACGAGATCCAAACATTTAAAGATGCTTTTCCAGAAGAGAAGGTCATAATAATAGCCGTTCACTCTTCACCCCAAAAGAGATTTGAAAGACTTAGCAGGAGAGGCAGGAGTGATGATCCAAAGAGTTGGAGTGCATTTGAAGCTAGGGATTGGAAAGAGCTCAAATTTGGACTGGGCAACGTGATTGCACTAGCAGACTATCTAATAGTTAATGAAGGCCACCTAACTCAATATCGCAGGAAAATAGAAAAGTTAGCGGAAAGATTAGGAGTGACCTACCTCGCCCTGAAGGGTGGGGCTTCGTGAGAGTTCATTCGGCATCCCGTTGCCGGTAACCTCACTCTCACAGGCCGGTTCACGCGATCACTACCCCCTATCCTCCCGGATTCAGGAGCTACTTTGCACACCAGCCATTCGGCTGTTACGAGGTCATTATATTCTGCATCCTCAGAGTATTTAAACCTTACTCACCCACCTCCCCTTACGGAAGGGGTCTTGCAAGCAACAGAAAGGAAAAGAAGCAGTTCACCTCTTGAGCCAAGATTCCAATCCAGTTTGCTTTGAACTTTGATATTTTAAATCTTCTTTCCTGTATCCAAAAGCCTCGAGAATTCTTAAAACTGCGGGGAGAACTTGATTTTCAATGTAGTAATCTGGATCATATTTATGCTTTCTAGGGTCATACTCAGTGAGCAAAACGACCCTATCACTTATTTTTCCGCTTCCCCTAAGAACAATATAACTTATGATGGTCCCGGGTTTTATCTTTATTCCCTTTGCAGCAAGTCTCTTCGCTATAGCTACGTGCGGCCCTATAGCCTTGTAATCTCTCAATTCTCTTGTTATCTGTTCATGAATGATTAACTTCTCAAGGGGCACCTTATATTTGGTTATAGCCTCAACAACTTCTTTAACTATCTCAACAGCCTTTTCTACACTTCCTTCTCTTAGAATTGCTTCTAATACTCTTGCTTGGGTCTCTTTAGCTATTTCGCTCCAATCCCGCCTAACGACTTCAAGACCCCTTGTGGTGATTTTCCCTTCTTCATCTATAACCGCATAACGCTTCTTCGTGACGAAGAATCCTCTCAAGTAAAAGCCCTCATACTCAAGCTCGAGCAGACCGGGGAGTTTGGAGTTTATGTAGTTTAAGAATTCCTTAGCTTTCTTTTTAATAATTTCGGGGGTTTCTCCCGGTATTGTGGCATAAAAGCCATCAGTGTTGTGGACAAGTATCCCATTTGCGAAGAATCTGTGGGTTTCTTCCACTTCGATGTCGTAAACGTACCCGTCATAGAGTATTTGCTCAACCTTCTTGGGGTAAGCTAAATCAAAATCATACTTGAGAACTCCCTTCTTGTTTGTGTGTCCACCAAGGTTCTCGGAAAGTTTTGAAGTCTTTCTGTCAAGGACAAAGCCTATTCTCTCAGCAAAGCGATGCTTGTTCTTTATCCTCACGTGAACCGAATGAGTTCCACTTTCCTTTCCGAGGTAGCTATTCGGTGTAGTTTCAATGAATGCTGAGTTGGAAATTCCTACGAGCCACAGCAACTTTCTAACCGAGTCGCTAAGTTCCTTGTTAACGCTCGTTAACCTTACCTCCGGAACCTCCCTACGAAGAGTCACGGTTCCGTCTGCTGAGAATAGTCCTCTCAAAAACGCCTCTATGTACTCCCTCGGAAGGTTGAACATGAAGTTTGGAATCCTTTTGTTTCCTCTTTCGTCTTTGAAGTGCTTCACCATAAATCTCACAAGCCACTTGGAGAGTATGGAAACATCACCCTTCTTGCTCTTGTCGTAGTAGTTAGAGATAATGCCCGCATCTTTCAATGGCTTTAGGATTTTTTCCTCGATTTCCTCCTTGTCAAGCCCTAAAGAGAGACCAACGTAGTATTTTGCCCAGTGCGATTCTCCGCCCCAGTTGCCATCTCCTACAAGCAAACCTATTAGCCCCCAGAGCTTGACAGCTATTGGGTTGACTTTGATGCTTCTGACAATTACTCTGTTGGGTGTAATGAGTGACTTAGCCTTTTCTCCTATTTCAGTTGGTTTCACCTCAATAAGGCGTTCTTTTAGAGGGCTTCCCGGCTTTATTTTGTTAGTGTTCAAGTAACCTATTAGGGAGTGATCCTCTGTAACGTCAATGTACCATGAGTTGGTAATCCAGATGCGGTAGACCTTCTTTTTCGCCTTGTGCCTCATAACGTATGGGACTTTTTTCCAGACGAGCCTACCTCTGTTGTCGAGTGTCAGCGCTTCAACACTCTCAAGAATGCAGTATTCTTTTTCCCCAATCCTGTAATCGACGCGTTCAAAGAGCTTTTCAATCGGAACGAACTCAACTCTTCCGTTCCTCTTAACGATAATCTCTGTATCGCTCGTAACGCTGTCCGCATATAGCACCTTAAAGCCAAATTTTCCCTCTATTTCTTTTATAGTCATTTCTATGTAGTGCCTTCCCCATGCGGTAACGCTTTCGGCGCATTCCTTTGAGTACCATCTCGCCTTAGGATAGCCCATATAGCCGTAATAGCTATTTGCAAGCAATTTAACAGCCCTTTGCCTATAATCGAGCATTTTTTTCTTTATTGGATCAATTGTGGATTTCATTTCTTTTTTTAGTTTCTGTCTTGTTTCTATGAGGTCTTCCAGTATAGAAGGAATAAATCCAGAGAAGTCTTTACAGAATTTGTACCCCACTATCGGAGCAACATCATAGTTTTGACAGCCTTTTCTTTCTAGAGTGTCCGGGGAGACATTGTGAGTAACTATTATTGATGGGTATAAGGAGTTATGAGTTAAAATTCCATTTGCAAAATAGTAGGGATTTCCTTCCAGGGTTAAGTCATAAACTTTACCTTTGTAGTATTCAGAAGACACTTCAAATGTTGAAAGGCTGTAGAAGCTATTATTCTTAAGTCTATTCATTTCTCGGACTTCAATTGCTTTCTTTAAAGATTCGTTTTTCTCTGAGCTGATGAACCCGACCAATGTTTGGAATAAAATAAGTCCATCCCTTCCGGTTATTTCTAAAATATGTCTAGTCAACTCCTTTCCATTTTCAACATATTTATACTCATAGCGGCTATATGGAATTCCAAGGCTGTCAAGCAACTTTGCCACTATATCTATTTTCCATTTGTTGTTTGTACCCTGAGTAGCAACTACTGTATTCCGTATCTTGTTTACAGTGCCATCTCCTTCAAAAAAGCCTCTTAATACTGCTGGAGCGTAGAGGTTTTCAATATTTCTCAAGAATTCTTCAATTTGAAGGTAAACCGCTTTCTTTGCAGTAGTAATTTTAAGTGCATTTGTATCTCCCTTCTTTTTCACAGAAGGTTTAATACCAAAGAGCTTATCGAAAATATATAGAATCCTCTCTAAAAGCTCCTTCTCGTTTTCACCAATTGTTATTTCGACTCTATATTGGTGTGAGATTCTCTTTTTACCTCTCGATGAATCGAAGTATTCAATATCTTTTCGAAGCAATGTGCCCTCGGCTAAAATAATCCCTGAGAGTTCCCCCTTTAAGATTTCCTCTTCAGAAGGTTTGTTTTTCTCAAACTCGGCAATTTTCTCAAAAAGCTTGGTTGTGATAACTTTGCTCTTTACTTTTCCTGAGAGGAATGATCTTGCAAGGCTATCTCTAATTATCGTTTGTCTGTCATTTTCAGTGACTACCGGGATCTTATGATTTGGAGTGCATTTCAAGCCGTTTATATTGATTAGTTCACTTTCGTAGTAATACTCCCAGACTTTTCTGACTTTTTGCCATCCATCTATGCCGAGTATATAGTCCCCTTCCTCAACCTCACTGATGTTTACAATTCCCTTACCCTTTACTAAAACTTTTGTATCTGCTGGGTGGCACCTAAAGTCTAAATAGGCAATATTCCCCCATAAACCCCGTTCTGGCTCTTTAACGTAACCTCCAAGATATGTTGTCCTCAAACGTCTCTTATATTCTTCATTACTGGGCCTATTTGGAGCAAGTTCATTCCTCTCATAAGCTACTCTTAACATATACCACTCTACAAGGTTTCCTGTGCTTGAGCGGGATACATCCCAAATGCTTTGCCCTATAAGCTTCGCCAGCTCTACCTCCATGGGAAAGAACTCTCTTCCAAGTTCATACGTTGCTTTTGCATCTTCCATTGAATATTGGGCCAATTTTTTCAGACCTTCCCCAGTTTCCCAGATGGCAGCTATTTCCTCTGCTCCAAGCTTGCTCTTATGTTTTCCTAAAACTGCTTCATAAACTGCTTCAAGCGTATAAGTGGGAAGATTTATTGCTCTTTTCACTACCGGGAAAAGATCGAAGTGTATTCTCCCTTTGATTTCTACAGC
This sequence comes from Thermococci archaeon, assembly GCA_003663525.1. Lineage (GTDB taxonomy): Archaea > Methanobacteriota_B > Thermococci > Thermococcales > Thermococcaceae > Thermococcus_A. The sequence continues at coordinate 5,390 of QMUF01000093.1, forward strand.
AAAACTATTCCCCATTCTTTGTATTTTAGGCACTGGGTTCTCTTTATCCCTGCTCAAAATTAAGCGAAGACCTAATTTTTCTGCTCTTTTTATGAGATACGGAAGATCAAAGTTATCCCCATTGTAAGTTATAATCACGTCAGGGTCTTTTTCTTTGATTATTTGAATAAAGCGTTTTACCATTTCTCTCTCATTAGAGACAACATCTACGTATGGGAGATCAATATTCTTCCAGGTAATAACTCCTGCTCCTTCCTCATCGGCATAGCTTATCATTATTATTTCTCCTTTTCCAAACTCATCTCCCTCGTGATAAAATGTCTCTATGTCAAAAGCGAGCATTTTAAGCTCTTCTTCTCCCTCCATAGGAATTAGTCCTTTGTCTATCAAATATCGTTTTGCAAAAGGAATATCATACTCATAAATATCCAAGACAGCAGGGTGTTCACGTATTTTGTTTCTAATTGCCGGTACGTCTTGTGGGTGTTCTAATATCAATTTCCATACTTTAACTGGCTTTTTTAAGAATTTTTTCTCCACTTTTACTGCATCAAGTATCCTTACAGTTTTTCCATGTCTCTCCCCTTTTATTTGTTTGATCTCATCAATTGCAGAATCTTCAGATAGAAGAGCGTAGATATAAGGCTGAAAATGAGGGTCCAGCTCTATTTTAAACTCTCCATTTTCTTTTTTAAAAATTCGGACTATTGGCTTACCATCTTTGGTTATATAATCAGCACCCAATATCATAAACTCACCAATATAAACTCGAACTCAAATTAAATAAAATTTCCGCCAAATTTTTAAACCTGCTATCAAATCCACGACCATGGAATTATTTTACAAAATAAACTTTCATGAATTGATTGCTGATATCTTAAGCCTTATAGAAGAGAGAGAA
>QMUF01000094.1 GCA_003663525.1 Thermococci archaeon
AGTCTATGCACTTATGAGCCGAGAGGAACTTTATAAACAGATATGTGAGTGGAGGTTCATCGGGGAGTAGTACTGGGATCTTTGCAATTGAATATCCCAACTTATCTATGAAAAAATATTTTTTTACTCTTCCTAGAGGTTCGCTACTGTCAAAGAAAACTGACAATGCTCCCATGTGAGTAGCATAGTTTTCAAGTCTCTTCAATAAGAATGTTCCAAGACCTTTCTCTCTAAAGTCTTTGTGGAGAATAATGTAAGATAGGGCTACTGAATTGCTTCTTGGAAGGTGTTTGTAAATCATAGCTCCTATTAGTCTATTTTCCTTCTCTAAATATGTCAGCCTCCAATTTTTTTCAATTAAGTAGAAATATACATCGTCAAGCCATCTTTCTATGCTATCATTCCACTCCTGATAGAGCAGTCTTGCAACTTGAAATATAATTTTCTCTGAAGGATATGTAACGTTCCACACCACATCTATATCCAGTTGCATTGTTGGCCCTCTTATAAAGCTAGGGTTGTTTTAAATTTAGAGCTTTCGATTAGCTCCTTTTTATACAATCCCACTAGCCCAAAACTCTTAAATATGTCTCATAAATAGTACAAATGGTGAGCACATGAGTCTTGAAGAGGTAATAGTTGAGTTTCACAGGCTTGGCATCCCAGAAGTTAAGGAGCGTGAGCTCAAGCTTCCTACCGAACTGGATAAAGCCACTGTCGTCTATGGACTGAGGAGGAGCGGGAAAAACTCACCTGCTGTATCAAACTATACTCTACCAAAAATAAAGAATCCTTACTCGTGAGCTCCTTATTTTCTCAATGTTCTTTGATTAAGCAATAATGTGGCTTTTCCGTCTCAAGCGTATGCCCTTTTCTTCCTCTCAGTGAATTTTAGTATCGTGATATTAAATATCTCGTTATTAAAACTCAAGAGTTTTGTCAAGTTGAGAACAATTGGAAACAAAAACAAGAAGAAAATCGGTGGAGAAGATAGATACTCAACAAATACAACAGAGAGCGTAACTAAGGCGGGGTCTTACAAAGCCTTGTCACATCCCTGCAGTCAAGAACTTCGGCATTTTCTGGAGCTCTCGGCAAGACCTCTTTGTCCGGAACTATAAGGAGCTTTATCTTGGCGTTAAGTTTTTCAAATTTCTCTTCCACATTCCTAATGTCCTTCTCTTTAACCTTCTCCTTCCACTTAACCTCGGCAACCAAGTGCAACTTTTTATTTCTCAATAATGCAATATCTACTTCTAAATCGGGCATCTCAATCCTGACGGGTTGGAGGGAGTAATATTTTGTCAGCAATCTTTCAAAGAACCTCTCAACGTAGCGCGGCATTTTCTCCCTAAAAACCCTTTCTACGGTTTCATCTGGAAGTTCGGTTTCAAAGAACCCATATTTGGCGTTCAGATAATATGCGAAATCCACCACAGGGGACAAATGTCTGTACTTGAATATCTTCTTCCTCTTTCCGAAGAGTGGAATTCTCTCAAGGATTCCCATGTTGACAAGTGTCTCAAGGTAAGGGGCAACTGCACTGTGGGTTTCCTTTTCTATGAGCACCCTTGAATACAGCTCCTTAGCTATCTCTCCCGAACTTGACTTCCCATCTGCAACGGTCTCAAGTATTGCGGAGTATCTCATTGTTAACTCTCTCTCCTCTTCCCTGAATATCTCGCCAATTAAGCTGGGAACGTTCCCCTTCAAAGTTGATCCAAAGGTTGAAAAAACTCTCTCGCCAAGACTTTCAATGGCTGGAGCTAACCAAGGTTCTTGAAGGAGAACGGCGAGCTCTATCATGGTTTTTCCGCTATAGCCTAATCCATCAACAAAATTAACAGCATCCCGTGGGTCAACCAAGCCCAACTCTCTCAGATAGAAAAGTCCCAGCAATGGGCTGTTGCTCCCTATAAACTTCTTGAAATAGTGTCTTGTTGAAGTTATGAGGGTGAGCTCACCCCTCCCCGACAATCCCTGAAGGATTGAGAAGAAGGGCTCGCCAAGTCTATGAAACTCGTCAATGACTATTCTTCCTTGGCTCAGGAGGAGTGGGAATACCCGCATGAACTCCGAGAATGAATATATTTCCCCTCTCTTTACTTCAAATATCTCCCTACCGCTCGTTACAATGAAATAATGAGAGTATTCTGCCTTCTCCCTGATGTAGAAGGTCTTTCCCGTTTTTCTTCTTCCATACACCAGCAACCATTTTGCGTTCAGAACATCACTAAGCTCGCGACGTTCAATAATTTTCATTATGCTAATCACCATTATGCTAATTTTAGTTAGTGTTATATAAAGGTTACGATGAGAAAGGTACATATGCTGAAGTTAAAAGAATAAAAACAAGGCCAGTAGTCACTCAATATAAACAGCAGGCTTCATAGGCATTGCTTGTCTCTTCTTTCCTCCTTTATCCTCATCTGGGTTGATGATAATCTCCAAGCCTATTTCGCTCTCAATGAACTCCTTGGCTTGTGTTAGGGCCTTCTCCTCATCAATACGCTTAAAGTCAAAGGCCCTGTCCTTAATTAACCTCTGGATTAGCTTTGAGACATCCTTACCACGCTTGCGCATCTCTGGGTCTTTCATAACCTCACCCATCGAGGCTTTGAAGTCTCTCTTTTCCGCAACCACCCGGGCAACTTTCCACTCCCACTCCTCTGCAGTGTAGATGTAGGCCCTCTTTGCATCTTCAAGCTTTGCCACCTTTATGATTTCCTTAATGTCGTCAATTAGGTTCTTAATGTAGTCTTCTTCAAGTTCTATCGTTTCATTCCACCATTCTTCAACTGGCTCAGGCCATTTGGCCAAGCTTATGAAGCCCTCTCCTCCAAGTCTCTCCCACAGCTCTTCACATATATGCGGTGTAAACGGTGCCATTAGTCTAACCCATATATCAGCCAGCTTTCTTAGTGTTAAGCGCTTTGCTTCATCGTCCCTTCCTTCAGTCCTCCTCATGTACCATCTCAAGTCGTTTAGTATACTGTAGAAAGCCCACTGAACTGCAGTTCTTGTTCTAAATTCTTCCAAAGCCTCGGTAGCACCTTTTATGGCTTTGTTAACTCTGTGCAGTAGCCATTTATCGATATCCATTAGCTCAACATCGTTTTCTTCGTATTGGGCGAACTCGCTTATCAGCTCGTAAAATCTCTCTATTTGCTTTCTCAGCTTTCCAACCTCTGCCCTCTTCCAGTCAAAGTCACTATCGTGTTCTGCAAGACTCATGATGTAAAGTCTAACTACATCGGCCCCATTCTCTTCTATTGCATCGATAAAATTAAGCACGTTACCTTTACTCTTGCTCATCTTGGCTCCTTCGAGGGTTCCAAAGCCGTTCACCGCTATGCCTCTTGGCCAGTGTTCCTTCCTAAAGATGGCCACATGGTTGAATATGAAGAACGTTAGGTGGTTTGGAATTAAGTCCTTAGCAGAGCATCTCCAGTCGAGTGGATACCAGTACTCGAACTCTTCTTTCATTTCCCTCAGGACTTCCTTTGGAATGCCTGTTTTCTCGCTTAGTTCTTCTTCCCTAGTTTCACTCTTTTCTTCAAGGAATAGATAATCAAAAACCTCTGGGACTAGTTGCTCTCCTTTAATGCCGTACTTGTTTATGGCTCTTGATATTGTGTAGTATGCCATGTAAATCGTTGAATCGCTAAGGCTCTCAATCACCCACTCTGGATCCCATGGAAGAGGAGTACCTAAGCCAACTTTCCTCGCACAGGCTTTCTTGTCAAGCCACTCTAAAATAGCCTCAAATTGTGTTCTCCTTGATTCTGGGAAGATTTTCATGTTTGCCAAAGCCTCTTTTGCTTTTTCTTTCCACTCTGGGTTGCCATAGTCAATGAACCACTGATCATGGATTATTTTCACCACTGCCCTGTTTCCAAATCTTGAGATAACGTTCTTATCAGAAAACTCGTACATTCTGTCAGTGATTCCTTTTTTAGCCATGTCCTTAGCTACTAAGTCCTTCACTTCACTAACCGGCTTTCCTTTATAAGGTTCAATTTTAAAGACACCTCTGTGGTATTCGGCCTTGTAAATATTCTTTGTTGCTTGTTCAAGTTTTTCAACATCTTTTTGACTTTCAACACCTAACTTTCCACTTTCATCGACTGCAGGAAATTCTCCATAACCCTCCAGCTCTATCAGAGAGATATAAGTTATATTTTCAACTATTCTCGGATCTATATCATATTTCACCAACAGATCAGTGTTTTTCTTTATGTCCTCCAAAGCCGCATGGTCAAAAGGAGCGTGTGCTGGAACACTCATGACAACCCCAGTGGCATTATCTGGATCTACAAAGTCTGCCGGTAGGATAATTATCTCGTCCTCAGTAACGGGATTTTTAATCCATTTTCCAATGAGCTTCTCTCCTTTAAACTCTTCCAAAATTTCAATTTCTTTATCTTGGAAGCTTAACTTGTAAGCAGCTTCTTTACTTATTATCCAAATTTCTTCCCTGCCACCGTTCTTTACTTTGGCCCTCACATAAACGGCCTCTGGATTCAACCACATGTTTGTTACTCCATATACCGTTTCAGGTCTTAATGTGGCTGCTGGCAAGTAAGCAACCTCGCCATTTTCTTCAAGGATGAACTTTATCAGAACATAGTCCAATATTTGAACATCTTCCCCCTCAATTAAGTCATGATCTCCCAAAGGAGTTCCAACTATTGGATCCCACCTAACGTAGTGGGTCCCCTTAACTACCAAACCTTTCTCCTTTAATCTCAAGAACTGCCATTCTATGAACTTGCTGAAGGGCGGGAAAAGAGATGTAGTATGGAACTCCCTGCTCCAATCAACGCTAAAACCTGCTCTGATGAAAGTTTCCCTTGCAGTTTTCATGAAGTATTTTACTATGTTTATTGGATCCTCAAAACTCCATAGAATCTCTTCTGGAACTTTATAAACATCTCTATATAAGTAAACCGTTTGAGGATCACGATGCTTTATCCTCTCAGCTATCCCAACTATCGGAGAACCGGTTATATGCCATGCCATCGGGAACAAAACGTTGTATCCCTGCATCCTCTTGAATCTTGCAATCACGTCTGGTATTGTATAAGTCCTAGCATGCCCAACATGTAGATGCCCGGATAAATATGGGAACGCAACTGTTATGTAGAATTTCGGCACCTTTTCATCCATTTGAGGCTCAAATACTTTCTCTTCTAACCATTTGTTCTGCCATTTTTCCTCAATAGCTTTGAAATCTACCATGTTCTAACCTCCTTGAAGTTGTTAAAAATGCCTTTTAAAAGAGTTTGCCCACAACAAAAAGAGCTGGAGTTAAAGCTAGGGGGTAAGCTAATAAACTCAGCGTAAGAGGAATGCCAAGTTATGGAGAACTCGATCCCCCCTCATAAGCATCGGCCTTTATCTTGATATTAGGATATTTAAATCTTTTGGAAGAGTAGGGAAAGATAACCTCAGACGACCACTTCTTTTCAACTTTTTTCTAATTTCAAACTTCCGTAACCACAGCTTTTGGGTATCTTGCTACAAGTGAACTACCCACCCTTACGGATGAGCTCTCCCCACTCAGATAAGTATTATAGACCAATTAAAAAGTTAAAAACTTTTCCTTTACCCCTCTTATGGTCACCTTACCCCATCTGCCCTCCTCTCTGCCCTTTAGGGGTTTCAACGAGTTAATCACTCACCAGTGACGGGAAAGTTTGAGGAGTTCTCACCAAGATAACCCTTGATAAGGGTTTTTCGAACCCCTCCGGGAGGGCCTTCCCCCAGTTACCCCTACCCATCGTTAAACCCGGCAGGCTCGGGGTTATTCTTTTCACCTTCTTCAAAATATCAAAAGCACCAACTAAATCAGCATTAATAAAGGTTCCTATTGAAACTTTTCTTGATAGAGAAAGATTTAAATGTTTCTTAGCTATAAAATCTCATGGTGATTGCTATGATTGAGGCCGGAGAATCTAAAGTTAAAGAAGGGCTCTACTACACTAAGGACCATGAATGGGCCCAAATTATGGAAGATGGAACAGTTTTGGTAGGAATAAGTGACTATGCCCAAAAGGAACTTGGAGACTTGGCTTATGTTGAACTCCCAGAAGTCGGAAAAGAAGTATCAAAAGGTGACGTTCTCTGTGAAGTAGAGAGCGTTAAAGCTGTAAGCGAGGTCTATGCTCCAGTGAGTGGTGAAGTCATTGAAGTTAATGAAGAGCTCGAAGACGCTCCAGAAAAGATCAACGAAGATCCCTATGATGCATGGATTGCTAAAATAAAACC
>QMUF01000095.1 GCA_003663525.1 Thermococci archaeon
CTTGAATTGTTTTCCCAGCTTTACCATACCATTCAATGTGTTCCGCTGATAAGTATCTATCTCTGGCTTTAACAAGCTTCTCTTTATATAATCGTTCTTTCTCACTTAATGCAGCTTTATCTTGAGTAGAAAAATCATTGAATTTTTCTGAATATTTAATATGCTCAATTGCCATAAGATTAAAGATAATTTCAGTTACAGGAATGGGTTCTTTGGGAATTGCAACTACAATTCGTTTAGACGGATTTTTGGAAACCAAAACGCGTGCCTTGTCAATACTCTCTCGATCTTCACAAATTACATAAAGTGCCACTCCTTCATAACTCTTTTTGAAATTACTTTCAGATTGTCTTTCTCGCTCTATGTATTCAAAAAATGAAAGTTCATTACCTTCGATTTTTTGGGTTGAAGACAGATCGTTTGGCAAGCAAAACATACGAAGAAGTCTTTTATCTTCATTATGGTTTTGGTTATAATTTTTCGCCTCTATATAAATAGAATCACGTGTCAAGGGGACAAACTGCTTTAGATTATCTACTATATCTTTAGGATAGTTCTCCTCTTCAGATTTGAAATCATCTATCATTCGGTCAATATCTATTATGTCACTTCGTTTAAATTCATAGACATCATTAATATGATTATAATAAAGCACCCTAGCCTTCGTAAGCTTTTCAAGTCGATTCTCGAGCTGTTTTCTTTGTTCATTGGTACTGAGATTCAGTGAAAAGAGAAGATTTTCTTTACTATTATTGACAGCCACAATCTCGTGTATTAGCATAACCTTCAAGATACGTTCCATCAGTTCATCTTTCTCATCAAACAACTTTCCTTGTTTTTTTTGGCTAACATATTTATTAAGTTCTCTTACAGTTGTTTCATAATTCTTCACATGTTCTCTTGTTGTCTCCCGGAGTTCTTTATTTGTAGAAACAAGGGAATCTTTAAAGTAGGTAAAAAGTAGATCAGTGGTATAAAGAGCAAGACGACCTTCACTATCTAATATATCTGTATTTTGAATAAACCAAGGATAAGAGCCTTCCACGCTTTTAAACTCACCTGAAAAAAACGTAAAAACTGATCTATTATCAGAACCTATTTCTTTTGCCAGATTTAACAGACAATAAGTCGCCATTGGATGCATTGGGTAAATGTCTTCAATAATCTTTGCCCGCAATCTGGGGGCAGGGAGCCAATTAAAGATATTTAGTCTGTTGCAATCTTTAGTGAATTGGTTAAAAAGGCTTCTGTGTTTAGCCACATGTTTTTGCCAAAGTGGATGTTTTTTCTGAGGAATAACAATAGCGGAAATTATATCTTCCATACCCTCGGTCTGGAGTGCTATTTCATGGATTCGGTCTGATAGGGTGGAAAGATCAACTGCAGTAGTTGTCTTTGCATAACTAATAAAAGATTTATGAGCTGTTCCTATGAAGATTAATTGATTGCCTTTCCAGTTCTTATGCCCATAGGTGCAAGCCTGAGAGAATGAGTGAAATGTATTAAGCCCAAGGCGTCCTTCTTGAAGGAGATACCCAAACTCATCAAATATTATCACTATTCCTTTAAATCGTTCCTGAAATTTTTTAGTACTATTAATAGCTGTAAGAATATCTACAAGATTGTCTTTATTATATGTAAATTCATTTGTAGTAATATTCTTATGTATCTGACGAAATACCTGGAGTGCATCATGGTTATATTCCTTAAGCCCTTTGATAAGTTTATCTACAGTCCAATTAGAGAATTTATCTTGGAGTTCTTCGCAAAAGAGCTTGTAGAAATCCAGCCGTATTTTCCCAGATTTCCAATTTTTCTGCCAGGCATTAATCTTCCTTATCGCTTCTTGGTAATGAGAATCTAAATCCCCTTCAAATTCTTCTTGCTTAAGAGCTTCATCAACAGCCTTCAGCACCAATTCTTCAAAGTCTCCTTTACTGGCAAATTCAGGTACAGCTACTAAATAACGCCCTTTAGCACGTTTATGCGAAAGAACTTTTGCCCGGCTTTCATCTTCTTCACTGTAAGATGTAAAAAATTCTTTTAGTTCAGGCACATCTGATTGATGCATAAAATAGTTAGCAAGCATCAGGCAGAGATGTGATTTGCCGGTACCATAACTTCCCGTCAACAGATAACAACGTCTGTCTTTCGGATCGAGTGCCTTGGCAATGCGTTCAAAAACTTCCCTATGTGATTTTATTGGCTTATAACTCGCCATTCTACGACTACAAGTATCTGGATCAAAAAGCTCCTTGCGGAGGTCCACATAAGAGGCCATTCCACTTTTTATAGTTATAATCTCTCTGATTTTACTCATATTCAGGGGCCCCCTTCTAATGATTCTAATCTTTTTAAATGAAACACTCTTGTTTCTCCCTTGCTTGTGTTCAATTCCAATTCCCTTATTTTTCGATTGGTCGTAAGAAAAAGCCCTAATGTTGCTTGATATGAAGGCTTAAATGAATCCCAATGTCGACGCAATAAACCAAAGAGTAAATCGTATCCGTCTTCATCCCAGGTATTTAGGAGAAATTCTGCATTATCAACAATAAGAAGATTCGTCCCTTTAGCTTCTTCAACAAGTAAATATTCCAGATCTTTAACACCAAAGATATCTATCTGACTTTTAAGTCTTTCATCTTTACCAAATCGCTCAAGCAAATCTAAGTATTTACCACCTACATATTTAGCAAGTTGTCTGGCATATTTAGATTTACCACTTACAGGGTCACTATGAACAATAAATGTTCTATGACGTTCTCCTGAAAGTGCCTTGATAAATTCCTTTAAATTAACCAAATTATATTGAACCATATTCATCCTTCATAAAATTGCTTAACAATATCTAACCAATACACATTAGAACGAAAACGTATCTGATCCAGATTTGCTCTTGATTCAATTGATATACGACGTTCTGTGTGCAATCGCTCAAGAGACAGGCGCAATTGATGCTCAGAAACATGAAACACCCTACCGGGTGAATTCTGTTCTTTTATTAAATGCTCAATTTCAATTCCTGTAGCTCCCCTTATATACCGATCTCTGTATAGATAACAGGAGGCAAGAATACACATATCTGGAACCTCAACTGATTCATTCAGTCGATAAATAGTATTTGAAAGCTTACAAATATATTCAAGACGGCTAAACTTTTGCTCTGTGTAAGCATTAAAAAAAGACTGAATCTCTTTGGATAAATGTTTTTTCAAAGTTTTTTCTGAAAAGTGGCCATTCAAATCGCTAAAATATGTTCTGGCAACTTCGGTAGTAACTTTGTTTTCTTTAGGAAAGACACAATTTATTAGTCGATTCCAAACTATATATTTTTTATCCGATGCTATGGTATAATGAAGAAACCATAGAGTTTCGTCTTTATCAAAAAAAGGATCCTGTTTGCTTATCAGCTCGCCAAGTTCGGTTGGCTTACAACTTCCCCGGGTTAATAACCCTAATGCCACTCCATAACTTGTTAGATTTTCAACCATGCGAGGTGACATTCCTAAAGCCGATGCCAACTCTTTCTGCGTGAAACGAGAAATATCTGGTCTGCCTACCACGTAATGCAATAGACGTGATAAATGCTCAAAACGTAAGTAGTATCCATTTGATAATTGGAGTTTCATTTTAGGCTTATCCATTTAAATGTTCCTTCAAATAAATTTTACCCTTCTCCGTAATCTCCCAGATACCACGAGGTGAACCCCTTTTTATTAAACCTTCTTTAACCATTGTATTTCTTTCCCAGCAGGCTGTATTTCTCCATCGAGAATCAGTTCCAGAGGGTAGAAGTTCAAGGTCAACCTTATTTAATATGTCTTTCATTTTTTCATATACTTTTTCCAATATTTCATTTATCCTCCCCTGACCACCTAATTCTGTTAAAACTTGCAGAATAGGAATTCTGTATTGAGATTCTGGAGTTTTAAGCCCTTTTTTAATCTTTTGTCTAATTTGTCCTGTTCCTTTAATTTTGTTAATATCATGACCGTCTTGGTCTTTGATACTTATTCCTCCTCGCCTTGTAACAGTAAGTTCGAGCCTGTAAATATTCAATAATTCCTGGGCTTCTTTTACCAATGCTATCGCTTTCTCTATTCGTTCCTTTTTTAATCTTTCCAATTTCTGTTTTTCTTCATAGGCTTCTTTTGCTTTGGTATAAATCCCAAGTTTTCTAAGAGTTTCTTCTGGCAGTGTTTCATAAAGGTTCATTAATTCGTCTTTTGAAAGTCCTTTCATTTTATACCTCTTATGCCTATATTCTCAGCTTATATTTATGGGCTTCTTCGTATTTTATTTGGGCTTGTTCAAATATATGTATATGTCCGCACCTATTTACGTGCGCGCACGTATTATTTGCGTGCATACACGTATTTTCATGCCTATTCTGACAAAACATAATAAGTACCTTTACCTTTACCTTTGCGTGAAAGTTTTCCTTTCTTCCACAATTTTGTCAAAAGTCTATTTGCTTGAAACACTGTAATTTTACAAAGTTCGGCAGTTTCTCCTCTCTTTATCTTCCCATGCCCTTTGACATACTGAAGTACCATCTGTTCTTGTTGAATTGGTTCAAATCCTCGTATTCGTACATATCCAGCCTTTTTTCCAAAAACTCTATAAACACTTGCAGCAAGGTGGTATACTCTTCCCCGTTTTTCTCCTTTTGCTTCTATAATGCCATATTCGACAAGACGTTCCAGTGTGGAGCGAGCATCCCCTTCTGTCTTTTGGGTTAATTCCATTGCCCGAGTGATATCAATTCGGCGTTCATGTTGAAGTTCATTTAGAATAATTAAAGCATCCAGAGAAAGACTATGTCCTGCCCTTTCCTGTTCAACTACCCATTTGCAAAAATCAAGATTTGCAGGACCACCGCGTAATATTACTGTTACATTCTCTTCTGTAGTTCTGCCATAATCAGGAACCGGGCGACCGTATCTTACCTGTCCTTCAAAGATTGTATCAATCCCTCGGCCTGTTCGTTCAACAAGACCGATTCTTTTAAAAACATCAGCTAAACGTGGGTTTCTTGGTTTTGGGGGTGTAACAAGTAAATTATTAAGAGTTACCCCTTCTACAAAACCTCCTGGATTGCTTATCTCTATTCTATCTTCATACAATTGAAAATGGACAGCCCCAAGTTTTTGATAATCTCTGTGTATAAGCGCATTAAGAAATGCTTCTCTTATACCTTGTTCGGAATAGTCAGGAATACCTAATCGAAACAAACCAACCATTACTTCTTCTTCCCTATTTCTGGCTTGAAACTGACTCATAATCTCTTCCATTATTCGTAACAATGGCCAGCGAAAAAAGTTATTGACCTCAACCTTTGTCCCTTTTAATACCTGAAAGGCAACTTCATGGGAAGGAACATTTTTCTTTAATATCTCTTCATTTCCTAACAGGAGTACTCCTGCAAGAGTAGCATGTTTTGGTTCTATGTCTCCTTTAACTAGGCCAAGGGCTTTAGCCATTTCAAAATCATCAAGATCAAGTAATGTCTTATCTCCGCGATATTGCTTTATTATCTGTCTTAACCGTTCAAATTCAATGGGTTCGAGGTCTTCCCATTCTACAGAAGTTACAGGTTGGGCAGTTAAATCAAAAAGTCCAAGTTTGCTCCTTCGGGATTCCATTTCATGAGCATAAAAGGGCACACATCCAGGTTTACCCGTGCCCATAATTGCACGGCGGATATATAAACCACTGGCAGTACATACAGGTCTTTCAGAACGTGGTACTTTAATTACGATAATGGATTTTTCGTTAATAGTAATGATTTCAATCTCCACATGAAGATTTGGCACAGTATTATTAAATATTGCTGCCTTGAGTCTTAATGTGTCAGTTAAATTCCCATGCCGGGGTCTTGCTCCAGTAATTCTACCATCGTCTTCTACACCAATTAGAAGCAAGCCACCTTCTCTATTAGCAAGACATACTACTGTCTTATATAACTCATTGTCAGAAAGAGATGATTTCTCTTCACCTTTAAACTCTATAGTTAATGATTCGCCTTTAGAGATAACATTTAGAACTTCTTCTTTAGTCATAAAATAAGTCTCCTCTTTTTATGCCTACCACATAATGCAGTAGACGTAACAGACCTGCCTGCGGCAGGCAGGTGCTCAAAACGCCTGCCTGTGCGTATTCGTACGCAGACAGGTAAGTAGTATCCGGTAGATAATTGAAGCTTCATTGATTAACACTTTCAATTGTTTTTCTCTCATTTTCTGTTATATCGTATAAATC
>QMUF01000096.1 GCA_003663525.1 Thermococci archaeon
ATGAAGGGGTTTACATCCTGCCAGAGGCACAGCTTGACAGGTTTATGCTCAAAATAGAGGTTGGTTTTCCTGATAAAGGCGAGGAGATAAGGCTTCTTAAGAGAAAAAGTAGGGACGACTTTTGGGAAGTTAACCCGATAATAACACGCGAAGAGTTGCTGGGGCTGATGGAGAAGGTAAAAGAAGTCAGCGTAAGCGACGAGATAATAGAATACATATACTCCATAGTTTCAAACACAAGAAGCGACGAGCGACTGCTCTTTGGAGCCTCACCAAGGGCCGGTGAGCATCTTCTCTATGCTGCTAAAGCCTCAGCATTTCTAGATGGAAGGGACTATGTCATTCCAGATGATGTAAAGAAGGTTACCCCCGCAGTTTTGGCACACAGGTTACTCTTAAAGGCAGAGTATGAATTGGAGGGGGTTACCACCAAAGAGATAATAAGGAAAGTTCTCGAAGAGACTGAGGTGCCGGTGTAACAAATGAAGAGGGAAGATTTTATTGTGATTCTCTCACTTCTGCTGATCCTTGAAGGCTATCTCGGGGACAACATAGTTCCCGCCCTATTGGGTTTTTCTATGACCGTTTATCTCTTCATGCTACGCTCTAAGGTGAATTTTGATATTAGAGGAGAAAGAATTGTCAAAGATACCAGACTTGAGGAAAACAAAATTGGGGGGATAGTGGTCAGGTTAGAAAATAAAGGTGAGAATGCCGTTGTGAGAATAGCTGAGTTAACGAAAGATTTTGAAATTTCAGGCGCTCCTTACTCTCTCTTGGAACGTGGAGAATCAAGGGAATTTGTCTACCATATAACCCCAAGATACAAGGGCGAGTTTTCGCTCAGGCCTGCGAAGGTTATAGCTGAAGACGAGCGTGGGTTGTATTTTGAGGAGTTTGAGATTGGAAGTGAGGAAAAGGTCATTGTCTATCCATCGGTTGAGGGTATAAAGGAAGCTGCCAGAGCGGACTATAACCTAAGGCTAGCGGAACTCTATAAGAAAAGCCAGTTCGTCGGGACAGAAGGTGTTGAGATCAAGGATCTGAGAGAATACAGACACGGTGATGATTTCAAAAGGATAGACTGGAAAGCAAGTGTGAGATTGGGAGAGCTGATAATAAGGGAGATGCTGAAGGAAAGTGATGCCGATGTATACATTTTTGTTGACAACACGAGCGAGATGAGGAAGGGGATCAGAATGGCAAAAGTGGATTATGCATCAACACTAGCTTTACAGCTTGCCACAACCCTCATCAAAAGCTATCGTGTTGGGATGGTGATTTATGATGAGGAGAACGCGGATTTCATCAAAGCGGCCAAATCAATGGCACACCTGGAGAACATGAGGAGAAAGTTAAACCTGAGATGGAAAAAGGGAGTTATGAGCTTGAGGGCCAAGCTGGAGGTAAAGCTGAGCAAAAAGGGAAGAGCTTTTCTTAATAAAGTTCTCCCCCTTAAAAAAGGGAGAAGAGGGAGCAAAGGAATATTTGAAGGCCTCTCCCTTATAAAAGGGCCTTCTTTCCTGATATTTATAAGTGACCTCAACAATCCCTCTGATTTATATAAAGCGATGGCACAGGCAAAGTGGAACCATAAGGTCTTACTGCTATCCCCCAATCCAATACTGTTTTACGGCGGAGAGCTAGACAGGGAGACTCTAAAAAGACTTTACAGGGCTTATCTTGAGAGGGAAAAAATATTGAAGAGGTTCAATGCCTTAGCCCCAACCATAGATCTAGGGCCGAGTGATTACATAAGGGAAATAGCGAAGGTGATTTAGATGATTGGGGTAATTGCATCCATAATAGGTGGATTAATGCTCAGGGAGTATATTATGCTCATCGCACCGGTTGTCTTCATTATCTCCCTAAAAAATAGAGATGCCGGCCTTGTTGGGTATTTCCTTTACATTATCTATTCCAGTTCAAAAGTAGTAAGCGGAGATGTTTACACTTATGAAGAGCTTATAAATGCGCTAATTTTTGCCTTTTCTGGGGTTCTGCTTCTTGATGACATTTTGAAGAGAGATATAAGAATGAAAAAACTGGAGATAATTCCCGTTCTCTTCATCCTTTTGGGTGTTCTACTCCCGGAGAGTTTTCTGGCCGGTGGAGTTCTGTATTTCTTTATGATGAAACCGAGCTTGAGAGTTGCTTTACCTATCATAGGGAGTATATTAGCCTTTGCGATCCTTAAAGAGAATTTATTGGGGCTAGGGCCATCAGGACAAACCGTAGTTTTTGGAAGTTTTGCACTTTTTACCTTAGCTGCCACTTTCCTAATGAGAGACGTCAAGAGGGTGGAAATGTTTAAGTAAATAGGAAGAAAAATATATGAAGCGGTGAGATAGGATGAAGCTTGAGGACATCTTTAAGCCTAAAGTGGCTTTGCCTGTGTTAACTGCAATCGCGCTTATCCTAAGGTTAATTCCTTTGAGACATAAATATATGCTCGGTTATGACCCTTATTTCCATCTAGCTTACATTGAGGAGGCTCTAAAAGCTGGGGAGTGGTTTAACTTTCTAACGATTGCCGGAGGGCCGTGGGGGGCTCAGGTGAGGAACGCCCATCCTCTGGGCCTCTGGATGACTCCCACTTACATATATAAAATTTTAAGCGTCTTTGGGGTTTCTCTTTACAATGCATTTCGAATAACCCCCGTAATTTTTGGAGTTTTAACTGTGGTCTTCTTTTACCTTGCTCTTCTGAAACTCTATGATGAGAAAAAGGCGTTTTTTGCATCTCTATTCTTAGCAATCAGCTTTGGACATGTATTTAGATCGATGGCCAACTACTACAGGGGAGACAACTATATGCTCTTCTGGTATTCTGTTGCCCTGCTCGGCGTTGCTTTGGCATTCTCCATAAGGAGTAAGCTAAGATACAAGAGGTTTGTTTTTTATTTAATTCCGGCTTTTGCAAGTGGATTTGCATCAATTTTCTGGGCGGCATATTATCCAATCTTCGTATTCCTGCTGGCAAATGCAGTTTTCCTTGGTGCTGGGGCATTTATCTTAGATGAGAGGGAACACTTGCTTGATGCCTTAGCCTTGGCCCTTTCAACACTTTTAGGAGCATTTATAGCCAACTCCCTCGGTGGAAAATTTGGTTATGGAATGCTCGGGTATAACAGATGGCTCGGAAAAAAGACAGCTGAAAAGTTAATGCTGGAGTTTGGTACAATAAAAGACGCATATCTTCTGGTTCACGTTAAATATCTGGTTCCCCTGAGCATAGCTTTCATAGTTTTGATCTTCATTCTTGGGAAGTTTATCAAAGATAAAAAAGTCAGAGCTGGAGTTTTAGTTGGGCTGGCGGTTTTAGGGGCATTCGTGCTCTTCTACCGCTTTGAGGCCTTAAAAGACCTATCTACTGGGTTTGGGATTTTCAGAGAAGCTCCAATTCAGGAAACTCAGCCTTCAAGTTTTAATGATCTATGGAAGGCATTTTCAATAAGCTTGTTCTTAATTCCACTTTTCTTCTTGAGGTTTGATCCAAATAGAGTAAATATAAGCGATTTCTTGGTTTTGGGCCTTATCTTCCCAAGTCTCTACATGATAAAAACATGGACGAGGTTTCTATTCATTGGATCAATGGCGATAGCACTCATGGCCGGCGTTGGAATTGTAGAACTTTATGAAATCTTAAAACCCCACCTAAACGAAAGAAAAGTCTCAGCACTGGGGATTGGACTGTTGGTTCTTCTCCCGGCAGTTAATGCAGGATTCTCGATAAAGGAAACGTATTCTCTGAGGCCATATGCGAACGAGCACTGGGAAGACACTTTAACATGGCTTAGAGAGAACTCCAACCAGAACGACATCGTCATGGCCTGGTGGGACTACGGACACTGGGTGACATATTACGCACGGAGGTCTCCGGTAGCTCAAGGGCGTCCATATCACGGTGTGGCACTTTATTACCTCGACAAGTTCGATAAGAACTGGGCTATGATCTTTGGAGTGGATTATGTTATTGTGAGTTACTACGACTTCCTCAAGTTTGGGGCCATAGTTGAAACTGCAAAAATGCATCCAAAGTACAACGTAACAGAAAAGTACGGCGTTATTGTTCTGCCGCTCACCTCTAAGATTGGAGCCTTGGTATTCCAGAGGGGGGATTACAGGATAATAGCAAAGCCAGGGCAGAGATGGGATGTAATCGTTAATCTCAAAGGGCAAACAATATCACCAAAAGAGCTTTACGTCGAGTATCAAGGGAAGATATTAAGGCCAAACCTTTCAGCCTCAAAATCCAATACTTACCTTTACATAAACCTTGATTACAAGTATGCGATTTTTATGAACGAGGAAGCGTTCAACACAACCCTGGCAAGGCTTTTCATAAGGCCTGAGGAGCCCTATGAGCTGGCTTATTCCGACGGGGGAGTGGTAAAAATCCTGAAACTTAAACATCCAAACGTTAAAGTGGAAAGAGATGGTGAAAAAGTTATCCTCAGATTTGAAAACGCAACCGGAACTGGATTGGGAATCTGGGGATTTTTGGACAATGGAACTTTGGTCTTCAAGAAATGGTACAATGTGAAAGGTAAGAATGAGTTTGAATTACCTGAAGAGGTTAACGGGACGGTTGTGAGGTACGCCTATGCCGTGGGCAAGAAGATCGTTGATAGGGGGATATTCCGGAGGGGTTGAAGGGGAAGTGGTAGCGACTATGTTAATAAATTTGAGGGGATATTTAATGTGGGAAGTAAAAGGTTTAAAATTAAGTTAAAGAACGGTGGGTACCATGAGAACCCTGATAGTGATTCCCGCCTATAATGAGGAGCTGACGATTGGTTCGGTTGTTGCCTTAGCTAAGAAGTTTGGTGATGTTCTTGTTGTTGATGATGGTTCCATGGATAGGACTTCTGAAATAGCCAGGGAAGCGGGTGCGATTGTTATACGGCATGAGAGGAACATGGGCAAGGGATATGCCCTTAGGACTGCCTTTGAATACGCCCTTAGTAGGGAGTACGATGTTATAGTCACTTTAGATGCCGATGGCCAGCACAACCCCGATGAAATACCTCTCCTTATGGAGCCAATAGTTAAAGGTGAGACCGACCTGGTTATTGGTTCAAGGTATTTAAACGGGAGCAAAAAGAAAATTCCAGTTTACAGAAGGTTTGGCTTGTGGGTGCTGAACAAAAGCACCAAGGTTGCGGCGGGTGTTGATGTGGATTCTCAAAGCGGTTTTAGGGCCATGAACAGGAAGGTCCTGGAAAAGTTGGACTTAAATAGCACCGATTACTCAATAGAGACCGACATGATAGTCAAGGCTAGGGAGGAGGAAATTAGGATCACGGAGGTTCCGATAAGCGTCCGCTATGACGTGCCGAGGAGGCACAAGAAGAACCCTCTTTCCCACGGCCTTGGTGTTTTGGCGAGTATTGTGGGCTTGATAGGTTATAGGAGGCCTTTGCTGTTGTTTGGACTATTGAGCCTGATCTCGTTTATTGTTGCCGGGATTTTGGGGTATTTGGCTTTGGAGCCGTATTACAGGGGTGGAAGGGTCTATCTAACCCAGGCAATAGGTGCGGGAAGTTTCGTGATTATTGGGATTCAGCTGTTCGTTGCTGGATTGACGCTGAACGTGCTGGCAAAGATGGGGAGGGAGTGAGCTATGGGCCTTTCAAATAAGACAAGTGTTATCATAGTCACGTACAATCATAAAAAATACATGAAAGCCTGTTTAACCTCTGTTTTAGATAATAATCCCTTGGAAGTTATTATAGTCGATAACGGTTCTACTGATAGAACGGTTGAGTTAATTCAAAAAGAATTTCCTCAAGTTAAGCTAATTAAAAGTCCAAGAAATTTAGGTTATGGAGGAGGGAACAACTTAGGGGTTAAATATGCTAAAGGAGAGTATGTTGTTATCTTAAATCCCGACACGAAAGTCGAGAAAAACTGGCTTGAAGAGCTTTTAAAACCGCTAGAAAAGGAAGAAAAATTGATTACCGCCCCAAAGATTTTGACCTACGATGGCTCTAAGATAAACACCTGTGGCAATATAGAACATTTTACCGGATTAACATTTACCAGAGGCTTAAATGATGATCCTGGGAGATTTAGTAAATTTGAATACTTGAGCGGTTTATCCGGAGCCTGCTTTGCAATGCGAAAAGGGGACTATTTAGAGCTTGGAGGCTTTGACGAGAGTTTTTTTGCCTACATGGAGGATGCGGAGCTTTCTTGGAGGGCTCATGCTGAGGGGTTTAAAATTCTGTACGTGCCAACGG
>QMUF01000097.1 GCA_003663525.1 Thermococci archaeon
ACAAACCGAACCGTCCATAGCGAGGAGTTAACTCGTTAGAACCCTCGCCACTCACGGCGGGGAGGAGGTCAGGTAGCATGTCATCACCCTCTAGTTTAATTGACTTTAAAATTTCTGAGCTTTTTATCAATTTTTACCATTTCTCTCCATTGTCTCCCAGGCCAATAGATTTGTCCACATTGACTGCAGATGTAGAATTCATCGTAATCCTCATAAACACCTTTCGGCACCTTTCCCTTGATTTCTCTTTTTTTGGCCCTTCTTATCAGCCCGTTGCATTTTGGGCACCTCGCATTTTCTGGGAATAGCTCATTGAACTCAAACCCCAGCTCCATGAGCTGCTTTACCTGCTCTTCAAATTTGTTGGATTTTATTAAAATACTATCCTCTAAGCGTTTTGCAAGAGTTTCATCCCTAGTAAGAAGGATTCTATTCTCCTCCCTTGAAATTCTTAAAATCTCGTCATCATCTTCTATCCCATAGACTGTATCATAACCATACAATCGAAGCCACCTTGCCAAACGACCAAGCATCATATCTGCAATGAATTTTGCATTTTTCCCTTTCATCAAACTTATCTCGAAATAAGATAATAAAGCTCTTTTGGAAGAAAACTTATAACCCCTATTACATCTTTAAGTGTGGTGGGAATATTGATAATCTACTTTATCGGTACTGGAGGAAGTGAAGGAATTCCCGCTCATCTATGCACGTGTGAAACATGTGAAGAAGCAAGACGACTCGGCTTCGCCCAAAGAAAACCTTCAACCCTAGCTATAATCACCAAAAACAATAAAACTGTGCTTATAGATGTCGGGACGGATATTAGAGATTTGTTGCATGTTCCGTTAGAAGCAATTCTCCTTACTCACTGGCACCATGACCACATCTATGGGCTTTACAAGCTTCGGTGGATAGCTAAGAGAACAATTCTTTATGCTCCAAACGGAGACGCTGATTGGCTTATGATCAATGACCCTAAAAATATTGAGGTGAAGTTCATTAAAGCTGGAGATGTTCTAAACATCGATTCTCTCAAAATAACTGCTTTAAAACTCAATCATCAAGTAGAGACATTGGGTTATCTAATAGAAGAAGACGACAAGAGGGTGGCAGTTCTTTATGACACTAAAGGCCTACCAGAAGAGACCTTTGAAATTTTAAAGGAGAAAAAGCTTCGCCTTGTTATTTCAGATGCCACATATTCCCCAGGGATTGATGATCCATACCACAACAATGTTGATGAAGGCGCAGAAACAGGCCTTAAACTGGCCGAAAGAACTCTGCTAAGCCATATATCTCACAAAAACTTGCCTTTCTTAAAGCTTGATGAATATGTGAGGAGAAAGTACAATGGAAAGGTTCTAGTGGCTTATGATGGAATGCTCTTTTATGTCTGACCTTTCTTACGGTCTTTCTTCTTTTTGCAAGATCTAGTATCATTTGATCACCTCCATCGCGGGCTGGAAGCCTCACCCCTCAGGGCGGGGAGGAATTCAAGAAAGAAAAACCACCTATTGAAAAAATTCTAAAGAGTATAGAAGCTGCAAAGGAAGCTCCTTCTGGGATGAATGCCCAACCATGGCACTTCATCATTACTGAAACATCTGAGAGAAAGAGAGATTCGAGGCCTCTGCGAGGAGGGAGAAAAGAAATTCTATGAAAAGATGAAAGGAAAACTTGGAGAATGGTTGCAAGATAAAGGCTTCACGTGGGAGAAGCCATTTTTAAGTAACGCTCCATACCTACTTCTTGTATTCACTGATGTTAGAGCACCCTTTGCAGTACAATCAACATGGCTGACAATAGGTATTTACTTCTTGCTCTTGAAGAAGAAGGGCTCGGAATAGTGACCTACACTCCCCCAATCTAAGAGAAATTGAGAACCTCTTAGGCGTTTCAAAGTACTATCGCCTTCAAACAATACTCCAATTGGTTATCCAAATGATGAGAAACCAAAATATGAAAGAAAAGCCCTTGAAGATGTTACTAGTTTGGAAAAATTCTAGAAGGATAAAAACTTAAGCCTTCCTTTGTTTTAAGTACTTCCCAAGTTCTTTCAGAACTCCTGTTTGTTCCTCTGTCTCCACAGCTGAAGGCTTCAAAGAACGCACCTTGGTCAGAGCATCTCTCAAAGAAAGTCCCTCAGAGTACATCAGGTAAGCTACAGCAACTGTTCCACTTCTTCCACTACCCCCTAAGCAGTGAATCAAGACCTTTTTTCCCTGTCTGGCTCTTTCCTGGATCCACTTGACTATTTCGAGCAACTCTTCAAGTGTGGGTGCTGTGAAATCCTCGATTGGGGCATAAAGAACTTCAATCTCCCTCTTGAGCAACTCTTCCATATCATAGTACATCTCGTATTCATACGTCAGGATAACCACGGCATCAAACTCTTCTGTAATCTTTGGGATGTCCTCCGGATATGGCATCGACGAAAAAGCTACTTTATCATTAACAAACTTTGGATAAATCATATTTACTCCCTCAATTGTAAACCAGCAAAGATATTATAAACTCTTCCGATGATCTTAAAGTCAGGTGAAGAAAATGAAGAAAGAGGATCTTAGACTTTTTCTACCTTTCTTGGTATTTGCACTAATAATATGGTTTTTTAGACCCTGGTTTCATGGGATAATTATGGGGCTTTACCGAAACCCAACAATAATATACATCTTCATTGCTTTAGGAGCTATCTTGGTGTACACCTCTAAACAAAAACTCACAGAGGGATATACACGAAAAAACGCTTCTATTGGTGGAATCTTTGCTCTCATTATCTTATTGCTTGTAGTTCTCTCAATCCTCACAGGAGCCCTTTCAAACACTGCTCTATACAAAGGATATCACCCTACTCAAGTCTCAAGTGAACTTGAGCTCTCAAGTAGCAAAATAAGGATTCTCCCCAAGCTAACTGCTTACCGTTACGCTGTTGATACTATAGAGTACGCCAGATATACCTTAGGGTGGTCGCACTTAACTATTAGGGATGGAACACCAGTATGGGGCTTCTTTATAGTCCCAGATGGAGCATGGAACGCAATAAGGCTCAAAGATAAAGGGATTCTCTTTGTTGATATGAACACAACTGAAGCAAGGATGGAGAGAGTGGAAAATGAGCTCCAAGTAGGCCCGGGGATGCTGATTTTTGACAACCTTGAGTGGAATCTCTACAAAAAACACTATCTTATAGAGTTAGATATTCCCAGAACACTCTACTATGATGACAGAGCCTATATTGTAGTCCCCTACATATCATACAGCTTCCGTGTTGTTTACACAGTACCCAAATGGGGAGGCGTTTTTATAGTAGATGAAGAAGGTAACATAGAAGACTTAACTCCAGAAGAGGCTCTTAAAGATGAACGCTTGAAAGATTTCCCGATATTTCCAGAACTTTTGACTAGGAAGATAGTCAATAGTCAAAACTACTGGAAGGAAAATGTCTTCTCCAATATAAAAAACCTCTGGCTTCACCACGAAAATCAGATAGAACTGATAGATGTGAGTGAGCAAGGGAACAGACAGCCCTTCTTAGTTATATCAAACGATGGAAAAGAATACTGGATGATAGCCGTAGAACCTTATGGAAGGGCACACGGACTAGCAGCAATATACCTAGTAGATGCTCAAAGTGGAGAAATGAGCCAAGTAAAGTTTGAAACTCCATTAACTGGGCCAGTGAAAGCTATAGATTATGTTAAAAAGGCCTTACCAATGTTTGATTGGAGTCAGTTTATGGCCGTTGAGCCAATACCAATTTTCCTAAATGGGGAACTCTGGTGGAGGGTTGCGATAATTCCCGGAAGCGGTTCTGGTGTTGCAAAGATAGGCTTCGTAAATGCAGAAACCAAAGAGGTGCAGATTTTTGAAAATGAAGATGAAGTTAGGACATTTCTCCTCTATGGACAGGTGGGAGCTAAAGTTAAAGAGGTCAGCGGAGTTATTGAAGGAATTTATTCCTATATTAAAAACGGAAACACCCACTGGGTGCTAATAATTGGGAATGAAACTCTCTATTTAAGCACAGATCAACTGAGCGACGAACTCATCCTCAAAGTGCTCAGCCTAAAAGAGGGAGACACCGTAACCGTGAAAATAAGTGAAGGACGACTTGTAGAAATTGAGAAAGGATAGTGATAGCCATGGGGAGGTGTCTTTTTGTTTTTCTTCTCTCTTTAGTTGTTTTAACTTCCCTATGTGTAAACCAATCCCCATCTAAACCTTCTCCTCCCACAAATCTAATGTCAGAGATTGTTTCTTTTTTAAATGAATCCAAAGACGCTCTCAATAAATGCAATACTACCTTGAAATCACCTCTAAGTTCACAAAGTGATTCAGAATACCTAAACATGACTATACTAAATGGCACAATGCTTAGACTAAAGGGAGAAGTGTATGAATATGCCGTTTTAGGCGTTGGGAACCTTAGCTTCTCGGGAAAAATATCGTTTAGAGGTTATCAGATAACATGGAGCACTCCGAAAAACCTCACAACTACAGGAGGGCAGAGAATCGATTTTAGAATTCAAAAGGGAAACTCAATAGTTGATTCATTTGTGTACTGGTATATACCGTTTCAGCTTGACTCATTTTGTGTGTCAATCTACACCAAACCCATAGAACTCCCTGAAGAAGAGATAACTTTCGTTTTCATCCACATAGAGGGAAAAGATTTGTGGATGGTTTTAGCAAAAAATAAATATTAGCAACACCATATTAACTTCGGGGAACTAAATGGAAAGAACCACCAAAGCTTTCATCTTTCTCATCTTTGCAACTCTATTGTGGGCTCTAATAGCTTTGGGAGTAGAAAAACTCGAGGATATGTATGGTAAAATTTCCCCTGAAATCCTCTATTTCATCTATCCAACCCTTGCAGTTGCTTTAATAACCGCCCTATTTCTATGGAAGGTGCGACTTTCTCTTCCGGAATTTGCTGTGCTGCTGGCTGTTGCTCCTCTTGTAGTCTCAATAGCACTTTCCGTAGTAGCCACGATTCAAGACATTCACTCCAATTCCTACCACAGCGATGATCCCGGGTTTTTTATTTTCTTTCTCTTTTATCTATTTCCCGTAGTTTCTTTTCTCCTGGGAGCAGCTATATATCACACCATAACCCGTTTAAAGGAGGGAGCACAATGAAGCGCCAGATCTTTGCCCTAATTTTAATTTCTATACTGCTTTTGCTCCTCTTAATCCCCATACGCCTTGCTATAATGATATTGCTCGATATAAGTGGTATTTCCAAGCTTTTTCCACGTAGCGTCTCCTCTTCAGTAATAATTGGAATCGGGATTGTCCTCTCTGCGTTTATTGTGGGGTTTTTGGTTAAAATTGCGGCGTTGAAGATTTATAAAGAGGAAAAACCAGCCAGGATAGCTTTTTTGGCAGTCTTTTTTATCGCCCTTTTTATCTCTGTATACACCATCAACATCCCCCGTATTGGGCCCTCTCCACAGAAAGTTATCTACTACACCCTCTATGCAAACGAAGTCTACGTTAATCCATATTTCGGAGAAATCTCTCTTCCATTTAAAGAAAGGGACTGGACAAAGGAATATGAACTGAGGCCCCATGGATACCTGAAGAGAGAAGAGGGAATAGTTAACGGAACTGGTGGATTTGTATTCCAAAACATAACGGGCGTTTACATGGGGATTTTTGTCTATCCCAGCCCACATAAGAATCCCAAATGTGAGAATGCCCTCAGGGATCTCGAAGAGAGACTCAAAAATAAAGGGTGGCAAAGAACGGAAGTCCCTCCTGAGGCTCTGGAAAAGAGAAATTTCATCGGGAGGCTTATTAACGCCACAATGCTTCAGCAGGGCAACAAAGCCGTATACTTAGAATGCTCGGATGTAATGGCCTATGGAAGGTTGATAATCCTCTATGGAGAAAAAGAAGAAGTTGCTGAGCTGGCTTCAATTTTGAGCTAGCTTATTCCCTCACGAACAAAGCCGCCCCCATGCCAAAATATGAGGGGCATGCATACTCCGCGAGTTTAACCTTCATAGGCACCTTCTTTAGAACGCCATAAAGGACGAGCAGCTGCCAGTAACTATCGGGCAAAGCTTTGCTTATCAGCTCATCCGGTATCTCAAGGAGCTTTTTAAGCCTGTTCTCTTTGATTATCCTCATGATGAGTTCATCGTATTCTTTAGCCTCAGGTGC
>QMUF01000098.1 GCA_003663525.1 Thermococci archaeon
CTTTGCCATTCTGATATTTCCAAAAATCCTACTAAGCTTCTCTAAACTTGCCTTTGAACTCCCATCAACTATCACCAGCACTGGTTCTTTTTCATTTACAATGAAAAGCAAAGATTTAATTATCTGATCTGGCTGAATACCAAGGAGCTCCACGACTTGTCTTACATGTTTTACTTCTCCCTTTGGCTCTATCATATCTCCTCCAAGCTCTTTAACGAGTTCTTTAATCCTTATTTCTTTTGCGGGATATTTTTCTTCGTTCTTCTTCAACTTCTCTCCCACAGCTTTATCTAGATCAATTCCAAGTTCATGGGCCAAAAGAGCAAGGTAAATTATTATATCTGCCATCTCATCCTTTATTTTCTCTTTTATTTCTGTGTTGTTTAGCTT
Source organism: Thermococci archaeon (assembly GCA_003663525.1). Lineage (GTDB taxonomy): Archaea > Methanobacteriota_B > Thermococci > Thermococcales > Thermococcaceae > Thermococcus_A. The sequence goes on from QMUF01000098.1 coordinate 391, forward strand.
TTCTAGGATCTCCTCGTTTGTTTCCCATTGAAAATGTTCCAAGAGTTCTCCCAGTTCGATCGCTAATGATATTGCAAGGTTCTTTGGGGTATGATACTTTTTCCACAACCTTTCATCCCTAAACTTCACAGCTTTTTCTTCAATTTCTTTAAAACTCATGACTCCTCATCTCCTGCATAACTCTCAGATACTCCAATAACTCTTTTAGTTCTTCTTCTGAAAATTTCCCCTCAACGTGTTCCTCTTCACCAAACTGCTGCAGGTATTTTCTGATTTTATTAAGTCTTTCAAGCTCATCTTCAAGTTTAAGGGATCTTTTTGTGAACTCCCAAGAAGTGTGAGGACTTTCAAAAATTCTTTGCTTGGTGCTGACTATAGCTATCTTTACGTTAGCTATGGCCTCATCAACCAATTCTAAAAGTTCTTTTATTTTCATCTTTCACACCATTTATAATAATCAAGTAAATTATTTAAAGTTGAGTCTGACCTCCTCCCCCCTGAAGGGCTAGGCTTAAAAAGAGAAAAGTCAAACTCAAATTAGGGGAACCTCATGGACTTTGCCCTGTTTATGGAGAGATATGGCTTCAAAATCCTTGCAGTTATAATGTTTGGAACGGCTTTCGCAATAGTTGGAGCGGTGCTAATTGTGCCTGCATTACCAGATTTGCTAAGAGGAAGATTCTCCGAGGCCTTTCAGACATTGATGTTCATAATCCTCCTTGGAACAGCTATTGGAGGAATTCTTTATAAGACTCGACCAACCGTGGGTGGAATTTTTGGCAGATACTGGTATAGATGGAAGAGGTGAGAAAAGTGGATTTTGATCTCTTTATGGAAAAATATGGATACAAAATCCTCCTAGGAATAGTGGCAGCAGTTATTATAGGCCTTTTTGCAATACCTGCCCTTGGAATTGCAAGATTAATAAGAACATATGGACTAGAAGTTGGGCTTATGTTCCTTATAGTGGCAGCAGCCTATGGTTTTATAGTGTGGAGAAGATCCTCTGAAGCATATGCAAAAGCACATGGGAAGTACTTCTATGATGATAAATGGTATAAAAAAAGATGAAATCACTTTCTACTCGGATAAACAATTGCATTAAATGGACAAAGTTGCTCACAGAGTCCACAGCCAGTGCATATTAGGGAATCAATCTTCATCTTGCCGGTTTCACTATCGAACACTAACGCCGGACAGCCGGTTAGAAGAGCACATGCCTTACATCCCGTGCACTTGTCTTTTATTACCACTGGAATTTCTCCAATTTCACCTCTTCTAAGCACTGGAATTATACATTCCCTCTTTGCTATTATCACCGCTGGCCCCTTGACCTGCATGGTCTCCTTTATGGCCTCTTTTGTGGCTTTTAGATCATAAGGATCAACAATCTTCACATACTTTACTCCCAGTGCCCTTACAAGAGCTTCAATGTCTATTTCATTGAATTCTCTTCCTGTTTCACCCCCTCCAGTTCCAGGATGTGGCTGATGTCCGGTCATTGCTGTGGTTCTATTGTCAAGAATCATTACGAGGACATCAAGGTTCTTATAAACCGCATCAACCAGAGGCTGTATCCCATTGTGGAAGAATGTCGAATCTCCTATTGTTGCAATTATCTTCTTGTCCATAGCTATACTTTGACCATTTGCCAAGCTTATGCTTGCCCCCATGACGTATTCTGTCCATATAACCTCCAGAGGTGGCAGTAAAGAGAGGGCATAACAACCTATATCTCCATGAATCGGCAGTTCATCCTTTTTGAACTTTAACTCCCTAAGGGCATCGAGCAAGGCCCTGTAGGAGCCCCTATGTGGACAGCCAGGACACATCGTGGGAGGCCTTGATGGGGCTAGGTTTTCAGCTTCCTCAACTTCTCTGGGCTTTACGTATTCCTCTCCTTCCTTGTCAAGGAGTTTTAAGAGGGCGTTCTTAACCAATCTGGGAGTTAGTTCTCCCTCCAGAGGTAAATGTCCAGTATGTTTGCCGTATATAGGAACTCTTATCCCTTCTTCATAAGCCACTATCTTTATCTCCTCCTCCAAAAACGGCCCACCATCTTCCACAACTATTGCTTTTTTGACTCCTTTTAAGAACTCAACAACAAGTTTTCTTGGCAGAGGATGGGGAGTTGAAATCTTAAGAATTTTGAATCCCCCTCCAAGCTTTGGAACAACCTCCTTTACATAATTGTAGGGGGCTCCTTCAGTTATAATTCCAATTTCACCTTCTCCTTCAACCCAGTTAAAGCCCAAATCCTCAAACTCAGCCTCAATTTCCTTTAGTGTTTTATTTAACCATTTATGTCTCTCAAGGTTACCCTTCATCGACGCCCTCACATATCTTGGAATATCTTTGTTGAATTTTGGCTCTCTCTCAAGCGTAATGAACTCTCCAACCTCAACATCAGCTGTAGTGTGGTTTACTCTAGTAGTTGTCCTGAAAATAACCGGGACTTTGTACTTCTCACTTAACTCGTATGCGTACTTTATCAAGTCATGGGCCTCTTGAACATCTGCAGGCTCTAAAACAGGTAATAAAGCAAGCTTTCCATAGTACCTATCATCTTGCTCCGTTTGAGACGTATGCGGCCCAGGATCGTCGGCAACCAAAATAACCAACCCTCCCTCCACACCAGAATAAGCAAGACTCATTAGAGGATCCGCTGCAACATTGAGACCAACGCACTTCATGGTCACAAGGGCCCTAAGGCCCGTATATGCAACACTGGCAGCCTCTTCAAGCGCCACTTTCTCATTAGGTGCCCATTCAGCAAAAACTTCGGGGTTTAATCTTGCTATTGTTTCAATTACCTCAGTAGAAGGTGTTCCCGGATAACCTGTTGCAAATGAGACTCCACTTTCCAGTGCTCCATGTGCAATAGCTTCATTTCCCATGAGAAGTTTTTTATTTGATATTTTCGGAGTAAGACTTGAGGATTGTGAATTAGCTATTTCCATTGCTACCACCACGGTTTTTTCATTTTAAGCCTATAAAACTTATAGTTCGAAGAAGAGGGGACAAAATTGAAAATTTTTAGGATTTTGCCTCAAATACCATAAAAGTTCTTGCAATTGGATTTGGGTATATTTCCCATTCAAATTCTTTATCCTCCATACCAACCTCCCCATAGAGCCCTCCTTCTTTCGGATCGAGACTCTTTCCTAGAATTTTGCCCTTACTGATCTCAACTGTCATATATCTTGGGAGGCCAATCCTCACAAAACCCTCTTTCATTGCATATTCAATTCCCCACTTGACCGAATAGATCCCAGCATAAATTTCTGCTATTCTAACAGCAACACTTTCTTTTCCTATTGCTAGGATCTCAATTCCAGTTTCTTCCCAGAATCTCTTTGCTAGCGGTTGGAGGTCTTTACTGAGCTCATGCCATATGGCCTTTCCTCTATCTGAAATCCTCAAAGCATCTATTGTGGAATCATCAAGCTTTCTAATCTCTATTCCACCAAGAGTAGAGTCTAAATGGATAACATCTGGTTTAACCTTTTTTGCAAGTTTTAATGCTAAAAAAGTCTCATCTTTCAATGCCATCCTTCCACTAAGGTCATATTTGAAGGGATTTGAGTACTTTGCAATACTGAGTTTGGCCGTTTTATATGGTCTCTCTACAAGAACAGCGACAGTGGCAATTAAGCCAATTGGGTTGTAATTCTCATCAAGCAAAGCTCCTCCGGTATCTGCCGAAACTATTCTCATTCTTATCACCCTTTTGGCTCTAGGTGAGCTTTTTTAACCATGAACACTCCTGAACTGGTATATTCGTCCCATATTTTCTCAATCTCGTCAAATACTACTTTAGCCTTAAAAAACGGGGCATCTCTAACAAAAGTCTCGAATTCCCCCCCTTCTCCAGCTATATGAACTTTATACTTTTTATTGAGTGCCTTCAACTCTTCAAGAGCCTTTTCATCTATTTGTCTCCCTAACCATTTTTCATCTAAACCATAAGCTGAAACTCCAACTATAACTACGTCAAACCCTTCTTCGATAAGGGTTCTCATGTATTTCTCTGGATCTACTTTCCAAAATGGAGCAAATACATTTATTCTTAATTCCTTAGCAACTTTTTCAACCCTTTCTTTTTGGTACTGACTTGCAAGAGCTCCTGCAACTACCCCCTCTATCTTTAGGCCTTCAAGAACTCGTTTTAAGTCTTCAACTTCTTTCTCTTTTTCCCCTTTTGTAAACCCCTTCACAAGAGGAATGTCAATTGCCTTGGCTTGTAACTCTGTCAGGTGTATGTTGGGAACATGGTACATATAACTCTCATCACTCTCAGAATACATACTCACAAGATATTTAACCTCAAAACCTTTTTTTAAGGCCCAATAAAGAGCATATGTTGAGTCTTTTCCTCCAGAAAAAAGTACTGCAACCCTCATTTTTATCACTCTCTATGTTTTAACCTAATTGGATGCCACTTTAAAAAATTTTGGAAAAGTTAAGGAAAATATTCTAGAGCTTTTTCCGTTTTTTTATCAAAAAGAATAATCCGTTCTTCATTTGGAACGATTGTTACTTTTTCTCCGAAACTAAAGTGTTCTCCTTCTGGAGCAAAGACTTTTACAAAAACATCACCATTAACTGCTATAGTTACTATCTGTTCTCTTCCAAGTGGCTCAAAGGAATAAACCTCTCCTTTGATGCCCTCTCTTTCACCCCTTATTATTTCAGCATCATGAGGCCTAAATCCGAAGAGAACCTCAGTTATCTCTAATCTTTTGATTATTTCTCTATACTGTTTTGGTACTGAAATCTTGCTCTGATATATTCTAATGTTTCCCCCTTCTACCTCCGCATGAATAAAGTTCATCGGGGGGCTTCCAAGGAAACCAGCCACAAATTTATACATTGGTTTATAATAAACCTCATCAGGATCACCCACTTGAAGTATTTTCCCTTCTCTAATTATAGCTATCCTATCCGCCATTGCAAGAGCTTCTGCTTGATCATGAGTTACATAAATAGTAGTGATTCCAAGTTCCTTCTGAAGTCTTTTGAGTTCTGCTCTTACTTCCAATCTGAGCAAGGCATCCAAATTGCTCAATGGCTCGTCTAACAGCAATACATCAGGTTCTTTTACAAGAGCTCTGGCTATAGCAACCCTCTGTTGCTGCCCTCCACTCAATTGCCAAGGATACCTGTCCAAGAGGTGATCAATATGAAGCATCTTTGCAACTTCTCTGACTTTCTTTTCTATCTCATTTCTGGAAGATTTTTTAAGCTCAAGGGGGAAGGCAATATTCTTAAAAACCCGCATATGTGGATATAGAGCCCAGTTCTGAAATACCAAGCCAACATTCCTATCCTTTGGAGGGGTTTCCGTAACATCTTTACCATTGAAATAAATCTTTCCTGAAGAAGGTTTGTAGATCCCAGCTATTGTATAGAGCAATGTCGATTTTCCACTCCCCGAAGGTCCTAATAGCGCCATGAATTCCTTATCCTCTATTTTCAAATTAATTTTGTTCAGTGCCGTAAAGTTTCCAAATTTTTTTGTAATCTCCTCTAAAGTTATCCCAACCATCCCCATCACCCCTTAATACCACCTGAATATCCCTGTAGAAGCAACTGTTGGGCCGTGAGGAAGAATATTATCGTAGGAAGAAGATATAAAGTTCCAGCTGCCGCTATTAAAGGCATGTGAGAGTACTCTGCTTCAATATTAGCCTCAATGAAAGTGGCAAGTGTTTTGTCTATTAAAAATGTTCTCACATAAATCAAATCTTGCCAACCAGCCAAAAATCCAAATAATGC
>QMUF01000099.1 GCA_003663525.1 Thermococci archaeon
CTTATAACCCTATTTAAACATTCATAAACACTTAAAAACGGTATTTAACGATGAGGTACTCAAACTCCTTTGAAATGTATTATTTTTGAACAAACAAAAACTAAACAAAACGATTTCATGAAAAAAGCTTAAATAGATGTTTTTCCTTAATAATAAGTGAGGTGATATAGCATGGTAGCAAAAAAAGTATTTGTTGGGCTGTTTGGAATTCTCCTTTTGCTAAGCATAGTACCCACCACTACCGCAACTAAAGAAAGTGACCTTACTCTTGTAATACTCGTAAGTGATAATGAAGCTGACCTAACACTCGCACAAAAGTTAGGAGAGAGCATGAACCTCACAATATTCATAACATCGTGGGGAGTGTACGACCCAAACATAACAGCAGAAATAATGAGCGCTGCCCCAGATAAAGTCTTAATCATAGGGGGCCCGGCGGCTGTGCCCAAGGACTATGAGGAAGATCTAAGCGATATGGGAATAGAGTGGGCAAGAATATGGGGAAATGACAGATATGAGACAAATATTAAAGTGCTAGAGTATGTTTTGGAAAATTATCCAGAGATTTTGGATAACGTTAAGATCATTATTGCTCACGGCCGAGACATAGGTGCTCTCAAGAAAATTAAGGTCGAAAAGGCTTTTCCTGTGTATATAGACACTAACAAGACTGATAACCAAACTCAAATACTTGCCATGATCAAGGTAACTCATATTATAATAATAAAAACCCCATTTTCAGAAAATGCGACGGAAATGATGGAAAAAAGAATAAGGAAAGAGATGAAAGTCAACGTAACCAAAGAGGAAGCCAATATAACAGCTGGAATGGCGTGGGAGACTATAGAAATTGCTGAGAACAAAATATTACTTGCTAAGGAGCTATTAGAAAACGAAAGTGTGAAAGTTCCAGCTGCAGAGAGACTTATACTCCTTGCCGAGAAGGAACTTGAAAATGCTAAAGAAGCATATGACGAAGGAAAATATGGAAAAGCCTATGGTCAGGCAATAGCAGCCAAAGCACATGCAGAAGCCGTGATTAGGATGGCAGGTGAAAAAAGAGAAATCATGCTCAGGACAAACCAAACCCTTAGAATCGAAATCAGAATAGAGAAGCTCGAAAGAATCATGACAAAATTCGAGAAAATAGGACTTAACATGACGGAAGAAAGAACACTACTTGAGGAACTCAAGGATGCCTTCAAAGAAGGCGACTACGAACGAGCGGAAGAGTTAATTAACCAACTGAGAGATACGATAAAAGAAAAGTTCCACACAGAGAAACTAATAATAAGAGAGAAATGGAAAGAGAAAGGAAGGAATAAGCATAGACCCAACAAGGGTTAAATAGATAAAAACAAACTGAACAATCTCTGCTTCATTATTTACTTTTCGACAAATTATTAAATTCTCTTTTCTTTATACTCTTTCGGTGAGGATATGAGACTCTTCGTAACCGGGTTACCGAGAGTTGGAAAGACTACTCTTGTTTTAAAAGTTGCAGAAGAGATGCAAGGCTTGGGCCTAAAGATTGGAGGGTTCACGACACAAGAAGTAAGAGAAAAAGGTAGGAGAGTAGGATTTAAGATTAAAGCTCTCGACACTGGGGAAGAAGGCATCTTAGCATGGGTTGGAAGTGGTTATCCCAGAGTGGGAAAATACGTTGTTAATCTGGAGGACTTAACCCATGTAGGAGTCTCTGCAATACGAAGGGCGCTTAAAAATGCAGATCTTATAATAATTGACGAAATTGGAGCAATGGAATATAAGAGCAGAGAATTTGCAGAAGCAGTTGAAGAAGTCATTAAAAGCAAAAAACCGCTTTTAGCAACAGTTCACCGAAGATATGCAGGTAGATTCAAGAATTTTGGAACGCTATATACCTTAACCTCCAATAATAGGGAAACTATAAGGTGCGAGATCATTAAAAACCTAAAAACAGTCTTGAAATTCTAAAGCCTCATTCTACAGCCACTACAATCCTCAGACCCTCTATATCAACTATTTTTGCCTTTACCCCATAAACTTCCTCCAGAATGTCGGGGGTCAGGTGAGATGGCTTACCACTCCACTGTATTTGTCCATTATCGAGAACTATAATCCTGTCAGCATAGTTTAAAGCCAGATTTAAGTCGTGCATAACGCTCACAAGGATTTTTTCATCTTTGAGATCCTTCAGAAGATTCATTATCTGGAGAGCGTGGTTAATATCCAAGTGAGATGTCGGTTCATCAAGCAACATTACGTTGCTCCCCTGGGCTAAAGCTCTAGCTATCAACACTAGCTGATACTCTCCTCCACTCAGCTTCGTTACAAGATCATTCTTCCTTTCCCACGTTCCTACTTTTCTTAATGCCCCCTCCACATCACCTTCAGTCGCATAGGTTCCAAGTTCAACAAATTCCTCAACGGTAAATGCAAACTCTGGAAAGGAACTTTGAGGAACATATGAGATATATTTCGCTCGTTCTTTGGGCTTTAAACTCAAAAGCTCCAGACCGTTTAGCTTAACATATCCCACAGGCCGTAAAATTCCAACAAGACATTTCAGGAGGGTTGATTTTCCAGCACCATTAGGCCCTACAACTGCTAAAAGCTCTCCCTTCCTAACTGAAAAAGCTACATCCCTTAAAATTTGCCTCTCCCCATAAGAGAACGACACGTTGACTTCCAGCTTATCCAAACAGCTCACCCCTCTTCTTTTTCATAAGGAGATATATGAAAAACGGAGCTCCAAAGAGAGCGGTAATAATCCCTACCGGAACTTCTGCTGGTTTGAGGAGTATTCTGGCAAGTATATCAGCAAAAACCATTAATGTTCCTCCAAAAAGTGCCGAAGCTGGTAAAAGTTTCTTATGATTTGGTCCGAATACTATTCTCATGGCATGAGGGCTTATTAAGCCCACAAATCCTATTATTCCGCTGGTAGCTACGGCAAAAGACGTTAAAAGAGAGATAATACCGATTACTATCTTTCTGTAGAGATTTATATCAAGCCCCATTGCGATGCTTTCCTCCCCCAAAAGGAGCAAGTTTAGCTCCCTCCAGCTGAAGAGTAAAACACCAACCCCCAGAATAGAGGATAATAAAACCAGCTTAACGTCTCCCCAATCGGCCCCATTGAACGTTCCCATGAGCCAGAATATTGCATTGTGAATTCTTTCTCTTCCTACATAGAGAAGGTAGGAGGTAAGAGCACTTGTAAAAAACCCTAAGGCAATCCCTGCCAGAAGCAAAGTATCTACCGGAATATGTCCATTAACTTTTGCAATTCTGTATACCGTAATGACCGCCAACAAAGCCCCCAGCAAAGCAAAGAGGCCCATGTATTGAGGGAAATACAGAGCTGCTATTGAAGCTCCAACTGCAGCGCCCCCACTTATTCCAATTATATAAGGATCTGCAAGAGGGTTTTTAAATAAGGCCTGAGAAGCTGTTCCTGCAGAGGCCAAACTTAGCCCTACAAGATAAGCCAGTATAATTCTTGGTAGCCTTATCTGAAGAATGATGTAAGCATTCTCCTCGAGCATATTGGGGCTTGAAAATGCAATTTTAATATTTTCCAAACTAAATGAGGCCAATATCTCGCTTAGAGATATTCTAACAGGCCCTACAGCTATACCTAAAAGGATTAAAAGGATGGATGAAATCAAGAGAGGTATAAGTTTCTTCATGTTCTCACTGGATTATTTATCCAAATTGTTCCTTAAAAGCTTAACTTATTTTCCAAGAATGACATGAACCTAATAGAATAGGAAAAAGAATTTTGGTGCCCCGGCCGGGATTTGAACCCGGGGCGCGGGCTCGAAAGGCCCGCATGTTTGACCGGGCTACACCACCGGGGCGTCCAATATGCTAACGCCCAGATGCATTTAAAAAGTTTTCGCTCAAAAGCCTTTTAAGCAGAGGTAATAGGAAATAGTGGGGAAAATGTTGGGAATAAAAGTTCCAAAAAAAGAAGCTGAAAAAATAAGAAAACAGCTTTTAGAACTTAATTTACTCGATGTCAACTTTAAGGTCAAACATCAGAATGACTTCGTAATCTTCCCAATAAAAGAGAGAATAAAAGGATTTGAAATAATTGAGACTACCTTTGAGAAAGCCATAAAACGACCCCACAGCTATAGAGAAGTTGTGGATATTTCTTCTGAGCTTCAGCCACTCCTCCCTTCATCATTTGATATAATAGGAGACATTGCCATAATAGAGCTTCCGGAAGAACTTATGTCCCATGGAAAGAACATTGGAAAAGCAATACTAAAAGTTCATAAACATATAAAAGCTGTTTTTGCAAAAGGAAGCAAGGTTTCAGGGGAATATAGGGTGAGAGAACTCCTTCATCTTGCCGGTGAGAACAGAACCGAGACCATACATAGAGAGAACGGGATAAGATTAAAGCTTGATGTTGCAAAGGTTTACTTCTCACCAAGGCTTGCAACCGAGAGGATGAGAGTCTTCAGCAGAAGCAAAGAAGGGGAGATTGTTTTCGACATGTTTGCTGGAGTTGGCCCATATTCAATTCTCCTCGCAAAGAAAGCAAAGATGGTTTTTGCATGCGATATAAACCCAAGGGCCATAAGGTATTTAGAAGAAAATAAAAAGCTAAACAAAGTTGAGAACCTTATCCCGATCCTCGGAGACGTGAGAAAAGTAGCTGGCCAGATAAAGGCCGACCGCGTAATAATGAACCTCCCCAAGTTTGCCCACGAATTCTTAAAGGAAGCGATGATAAGCCTTAAAAAAGGCGGAATCATCCATTACTATGGATTTTCCCACGAAGAAAACCTTTTTGGGGAACACTTGGAAAAGATAGAAAAAGTCGCAGAAGAACTTGGAAAAAATGTCAAAGTTCTCGAAAAGAGGAAAGTAAGGCCCTATGCTCCGTACCAATTTAATATTGCTATTGATTTTGGTGTGTTTTAGGATTCTCCAACGCTCTCAAGATTTCGTCACATCTTGTAGTAATAAACTTTCTCAGAAAATCCTCGTCAAACGACATGCTCCTCTTATTAAGATAAGAGGTGTAGATAGAAAGCGCATCTTCATCCCCAAAAGTGTGAAGTGTCTCGAGAATATCTTCTTTTTTTAGGCTTTTTGCACCATTAAGAAGGGCGAGCAGTCTAGCGACTTCTCCTGCAGTTATATGGAGCATTTTTAGCTTTCCTCTGTTGGCATCGCTTAGCATAAGAAGTCTCTTGACCCTCCATTCAATGAGGTCTTCAAACTTATATTTTGGGAGAATTTTTGCTATATCCTCTCCATAGATAACCACATGATTCTTTAGGAAATCCTCCTGATAAACCGTTAAGAACTTGAAGGGAACTCCTTTATTGAAAAGGTCATCCAAATTTTTAAGAAACTCCCATGCTACATCAACTTCAACTGCGTCTATATCTTTAGTACACTTCTCTAAAATCTCTCTTAGGGAAGGTAAAATTTTATCCTTCGTTTTCACAACAGCAAAAAAGTCCAGATCGCTCACACCTTTGATAAAATCTCCTCTCACAGCTGAGCCATACAGAATCAGAGAATAAAGTTCATCCTTAAGTTTTTCATTCTTTTCAATTTTGTTTTTTATGCACTTGATGGTATTATCAATCATATTACTCCCCTTTAAGCTTCGGCTTGGGTTCTGCAAGACTTATAGTTCCATTTGAGTTTTTTATATCTATTTTACTCAATGCTTCAACTGGTGAGGGGATTGCGCTTCTTTCTTCCTCCACTTCCCAGTCTATTTCGTCACCGATTTCAGCATTTAAATACTCTATAACACCCACGGGAGTCTCAATGATATATTTGGCCCCTTCTTTTGGAACATAAAACCTCCAAGGCCGGGCCCTTTTCAGATCAACTACTTCCCTAGAAGAGTCCAAAAAGATAACATCTATACTCTGAAGCATAAAAAACATGTGAATGGATGCATTTAACCTTGTTTCCGAAGGCAAAATGAACACAAGAGCATAATTTACATTGGGAGTTAACATTAATCCCCTGAATCTCCTAAAGAAAGTATCTGCAATTTTAACTCTTC
>QMUF01000100.1 GCA_003663525.1 Thermococci archaeon
AAATCACCTCTTGTCTAGTCTCCATAACTTGGCTAGAGAAGCCGAAAAAGAATATCAAGGAAAGGCCGACTTGCTTTTGGATGACAATATGAGTGCGGAAATGAAGGAGTTCTTTTATGAACTACTTCTCAAACACCAACGGGGTTTACCCATTCACGAACAGGTTGATGTAGCATGAGTAAAGGATTTTAAACCCTAGGAGTGAGGAGAGAAAACATGAAAGGGACAAAATACTATTCATACGCTGTTGGTGAGCTTCCAGAAGGATGTAAACTCTGTGTCAAGGGCGCAAAATTAGTATTATTTACCACCGGGATATGTCCTAGAGAGTGTTTTTATTGTCCTCTTAGTCCCTGGAGGAGAGAAGACGTTAGTTATACAAATGAACGACCAATAAAAAATGTTAATGACATCATAGAAGAAGCAAAAATCCAAGAAGCGTTAGGAGCTGGTGTTACTGGAGGAGATCCGCTCTCAAGAATAGATAGAACTGTCAAATACATTAAAACACTGAAAGAAAACTTTGGAGAGAGATTTCATGTTCATTTATATACAACCGGTCTTCTTGCAACAAAAGAGAACTTAGAAAAACTCTACAACGCTGGTCTTGACGAAATTCGGTTTCATCCAGATCTCTTTAATCCAAACTCTAATATCTTTCAAAAAGAAATCAAAAACATAAAAGGTGCCTTTGACTTTGAATGGGATGTTGGGGGAGAAGTTCCTGCGGTTCCAGGACAAGAAGAGAGAATAAAGTGGTATGCCGAATTTTTAGATACGCACGGAGCAAAATTCCTAAATATAAATGAGCTTGAATTTAGTGAAACTAACCTTGAGGCCCTGCTCTCAAGAGGATTTAGAACAGTAAGTGATGAGAGTTCTGCAATAAAAGGAAGTCTCAAATCTGGACTGACGATTCTGGAATGGGGCGAAAAGAATACGTCTTTGAATTATCATCTCTGTACGGCCAAACTTAAGGATGCAATACAACTCAAAAACCGACTTAAAAGAATGGCAAAAAACGTCGCCAGAGCCTACATGGAAATAACTCAAGATGGGACACTTAAATTTGCAGTGGCTGAGTATAGAGACCTCATGGAGCTCTATGATCTCCTCGTAAATGATGCAGAGGTTCCAGAAGAATGGCTCTACCTAAATCTGAAAAAAAGAAGGATCGAAATGCCCATAGAAGTTGCGGAAGAACTTGTTAACGCTATAGAGGGCGATGTAAAATTTTATGTGGTTGAAGAATACCCTACATGGGATAGAATTGAAGTCGAGAGAATTCCGTTACTATAATCTTTTCTCCTCTTGCTTTGCTTGATGATTATTCAACCATATCTATATAAAAAGAACAAAAATTAGAAATTACGGAAAAAGAGAAGATTCATCCGACCTTCTCTACACCTATTTTTGCCTCAACTTCAGGCCACTCCACAGTGTACCCTTGTGGCTCCTCGAACTTAACCTCAATAGCCCTTGTTTCACCCCTTATGTAATCGAGCATTTCTATAAGGAGTTCCCTGTTTTCATCACTTGTTTCTATGTAAACCATTATCCTATCATTTACGTCTAGATCCAGTTGCTTTCTCATCTCCTGAATTCTCCTTACAAACTCCCTTGCCAAGCCTTCCATCATTAATTCCCTAGTGAGGGTCTTGTCAATAAAGACTTTTCCATGGTCAAATTCTTCTCCTATTAAGAACTCTGGAAGCTCTTCTTCCACAATTATGTGTTCCCTCTCGATCGTAAACTCCTTGTCCCCTATTTCCACCTTGAGCTTTCCTTGCATAAGTCTTTCATAAAGTTCTTTGCCATTCTGCTCGTTTATCCACTTTGCAACTATCTTTGCATCCCCCTTGAAATGAGGTCCAAGTTTAGCAAAGTTAGGTTTTACTTTTATTCCCCTCTCAACTTTTGCCACTTTGACCTCCTTAGCATTCAATTGATCTCTTAGGAGCTGGTTGAGTCTTTCTACAGCTTTCTTAGTTATTTCGTCTTCAGTTTCTACTATTACTTGCCTCACAGGGTAACGAAGTTTTATTCTAGCTTTTTGTCTTGCTGCTGAGCCAGATTCTACTATCCTTCTAACTATTTCCATCTCTTTTTCAAGGTCTCTGTCCACCCAGTTTTCATCTTTTTTTGGCCAGTCTTCTAGATGCACACTTTCTTTATTGTTAAATGCTCCTATTAGGTTTTGATAAATTTCTTCAGCTATGTACGGTGTAAAGGGGGCCATTAACCTGAGCAAGACATCAAATACCTTCCAAAGAGTCCAGTAAGCAGCTAATTTATCAGGATCGTCTCTCTCAACCCATAGTCTTTTTCTTATGAGTCTAACGTACCATCTACTGAGGTCCTCTATAACGAAGTTTTCTATGCCTCTTGTCGCTCTTATTAGATAAAAACTCTCCAGGCCATCTTCCACAGTGTTGATTAGAGTATTAACCCTCGAAAGTATCCACTTGTCTTCCTCTCTAAATGGAAGTTCCTCGGGATTAAGTTTGGTAGGATCAAAGTTATCCAGGCTCATATATGTTGAGCTCAGTATGTAGACGTTCCATAGTATGTTGAGCATTCTCTTAACTTGAGCCAGACCTTTCCAGCTGAATCTAAGATTCTCCCATGGAGTAGTTGCCCAAAGCATATAGAATCTAAACGGATCTCTACCTTCTTTTTGAATGACTTCCTCCGGCCTTATTATATTCCCAAGGCTCTTGCTCATCTTGTCTCCTTTTTCATCTAGTACATAACCATGCATTGCTACTTTTCTGTAGGGGACTGTGTCAAAAGCCACAACTGAAGCAGCTTGCTGGGAGTAGAACCACTTTGTAACCTGGTCTTCTCCTTCTACAATGAAGTCTGCTGGCCAAAGCCTCTCAAATAAATCTTTTCTCCTTGGGTAGTCTAAAGACGCCCAACTTGCTATTCCACTATCAAACCATACATCGAGCACATCTTTGACACGTTTCATTTCCTTGTTGTTTACTTTTATAACAAAGGCATCAACGTATGGTCTGTGAAGATCTTCTGGCCCGAGTTTTTCTTCTATGACTCTAAGCTTTTCGTCATAACTCTCTGGAAGTTCTATCCTCTCACCATTAACTTCAATGGCTACTGAAAGCTCAACAAGTTCTCTAAAAGTACCTACTATATAGATCTCTCCATCTTCACTACTCCATATTGGGAGAGGTATTCCCCAATACCTTTGCCTTGAGATACACCAATCACCTGAGTTCATTACACCATTGTCATACCTTATCTTTACCCAATCGGGATACCAAGTGACGTTTTTGTCGTTCTCTTCTATTATTTTGTCCTTAACCTTGCTTATCTTGAGGAACCATTGGTCAGTGGCCCTGAATATCAAAGGTGTCTTACAACGCCAACAGTGTGGATATTTGTGCTCCACAGTACTTGGCTTCAGAAGAAGACCCTTTTCTCTTAAGTACTCTATTATCTCAGGATCCGCATCTTTGACGAATTTGCCTTTCCATTTGCCTTCGAAGTACCTTCCTTCATCATCAAGCGGGGAGTATATTGGTAGCCCATATTGTTTTCCTATCTCAAAGTCTTCTTCACCATGCCCTGGAGCTGTGTGAACCAAGCCAGTACCCTCTCCCAGAGTTACGTGTTCACCTAAGATTACACAATGTGCCCATTCATATTTTTCCCTGAATTCTTTCTGTCTTGGATATTCTTCTAGGAAGGGATGGACATAACGAAGTCCCTCAAGATCTTTGCCTTTGTACTCCTTAATCACTTCCCCTTTCATTCCAACCTCTTCTAGAACTTTATCCACAAGAGCTTTTGCTATTATCCAGTATTCCTCCCTATCCTCAAGATTTACTCTTATCTTTACATAATCATACTCAGGATGAACTGTAACGGCCAAGTTGGCTGGAAGAGTCCATGGCGTAGTTGTCCATATTAAAACATATTCGTTCTCTCTCCCCTCTACTGGGAATTTTACATAGATACTAGGATCTTCTCTTATTTTGTACTCTCCTCTTACTTCATGCTCTGCTAAAGCCGTTTCACATCTTGGACACCAGTGAAGGACTCTCTGATCCTTCTCTAATAGACCCTTCTTCCATGCCTTCTTTAAGGTAAACCATGCAGATTCTATATACTCATTTTTGATTGTCATGTATGGATTCTCCCAATCCATCCAAACACCAAGCATTTTAAACTGCTCGGTCATGATTTTAAGATTAGTTAAAGCAAACTCTCTACACTTCTTTATGAAGTTCTCAACTCCCACCTTCTCTTCTATCTCTTTCTTGTACTTCAATCCTAGGGCCTGCTCAACTTTAACCTCTATTGGAAGGCCATGCATATCAAACCCTGGTTGTCTCCTAACGTTATACCCTTGCATGCTTCTGAAACGTATGACCATGTCCTTTACTATTTTGTTCCATGCAGTACCTAAATGAATGGCACCACTTACATATGGGGGCCCATCAAGGAAATAATAATCAGGGCCAGTTTCTCGGGCTTTTTTTACTTTATTGTAGATGTCATTTTCCTTCCAGAACTTTTCTATTTTCTCTTCTAAGACCTGTGGATTATATTCTTTCATCTCTGGCTCTTTTATCATATCAAAAACCTCCTACAGTTTATAGAATAGATTGGGTTAGTAGAATAGCCCAAGGAATCATGGGCAAAATGCAAAGCGAAGGATAAAACACTCCCCCCTCATGGGCATCGGTCAAAATTGTGGAGTTTTGTTTATAAATCTTTTGCCGAAACTTAATAACAAAAATAATGAAAAACAAGCACAAGTCTTCACTTCTACGAGTCTTTCTTCTTCGAACCTCCCTCTTATTCTGTTCTCGGTCATTATGACCCGAATAACATGGTTTCTGACCTCCCCCCGGCCTTAAGGACAAGGGTTTCATATAACAAATTCTTTTGACTTTTCCTCAGTATATTAGTGCTCTATTGGAGTCCTTCCAAAAAACCAATCAACCTCAATACTTTATCAACTCTTTGTTATTAAAACTGGAGATAGTCTTATAAACCCTGCTAAGATATCTATCTACACTTTAATATCTCGGTGAAAACCATGAATGAGCTCCTTTATCTTTTGGTGTCATTTGGAGTTATCATCGGATTCATCAGACTAAAGATAAACATCGGAGTATCAATATTTCTAGGATCTCTCCTTCTGGGAGTTCTTTTTGGCTTAGGCCCTAAAAAACTTCTCACTTCTCTTTATATTTCCTCAACTGAATGGTCTACAGTGCGGCTTATCCTAATTATAGTTTCTATAATGGCCTTAACTGGCATCTTTTCTCAAATAGGATACTTAAAACTAATGGAAAAGGCCACAAAAGATCTTTTCCCAAATGAAAAATATTCTCTAGCTGCCCTTCCCGCTTTAATAGGGTTACTACCAATGCCCGCTGGAGCCTTAGTTTCTGCCCCAATGATAGAAACCATCGCCGATAAACTTAACGTCCCACCAGAGAGAAAAACCATCATCAATTACTGGTTCAGGCATATATGGGAACACTCTTGGCCTATGTATCAAGCAATAATAATCGCATCGGCCATTTTAGACATAACTGTTAGAGAGTTTAGCACCAAAATGTTTTCATTGACACTAGTTATGATCCTAGTTGGATACCTCTTTTTCCTACGGCCAATAAAATCACAAGAAGACAAAAATAGAAATACAAAAGAAGGACTAAAGCTATTTCTTAAAAGCACCTACCCCATTATGGTAATAATCCTTATCTCCATTGTTTTAGGTTATGACATGGTCTATGGCGCCTTTATTGGATTCTTATCTGCGTTAATACCTCACTTTAATAGGATAAACCATAAAAAACTCGTGAAATATGCACTTCAACCAAAAATAATATTTCTTCTGCTTTCCGTTATGTATTTCAACAAGCTCCTAGAGGTTACTGGGGCTGTTGAAGCCCTACCCAAAACAATTATGGAATTAAATCTACCTGTGGTACTTGTAATAGCATTAACTCCATTTTTG
>QMUF01000101.1 GCA_003663525.1 Thermococci archaeon
CGGATACTGTGAAGAACCCCGTCTAAAAGGTAGATATGCTGAAAAGGAAAAACTTCTAGAGCCAAAAGTTAAGAAACCCGGAATCGAAGAAAAAATAAAAAATTTATTCTTGAGACCTTTCCTCGAGAATATAAAATTTCGATGATCAAAGAAATAACAATAAACAATATGAACATTACTTTAGCCTATAAAAAATTTTGGATACTTGATTTGTTCAATCCAGGTAATGGAAAAAGAACAAAACTCCTAATTGACAGTGTTTCTGGTGCAACTGAGTATGTTTTAAGCTATGATAGTAGTTAAACATTTACAACTTTAATGGCGTTCCTAGCAATCAGGATGATTCTCAAGGGACTGGGATACCCTGTTCCCTGAGTTTTTTAAATTCATTCAACAAAAAGAAATTTAAAACAATTTTGTGAAGTTTTTCATGATTAACTATCTCCTAGATTTTGTCCTTGGAGTTGCAATAGGAGCAATAGCCGGGCTTTTTGGAGTAGGAGGCGGGTTCTTAATAGTACCAACACTCACTTTTATGGGATTACCCATTCACACAGCAATTGGCACAAGCCTTGCCTGTATAGCAGTTAGCTCTTTTGCCTCGGCCTATACCCACATCAAGAGAAGAAAGGTCCTTTTTAGAATCGTGGCAATTAAAGAGGCATTTTCAATGCCAGCTGCATTAATTGGAGCCCATATAACACTATTTCTAAATGAGTCTTTCCTCAGAACAATCTTCTCAATCTTTTTATTCTATCTGGCATATAAAATGATGACAACCTCTTCAAAATATCACCATGAAGAAAGCATTAGGATAAACTATAAGAATATCCCCATAGTAGGCATACTTTCAGGTTTTACATCTGGCCTCCTTGGAATAAGTGGGGGGATCCTAAATGTCCCTCTTTTTCATGTTCTAGTTGAGATACCTATCAGATACTCCATTGGAACATCCAGTGTTGCGCTCTTTTTTACAGCACTTGCGGGAACCTATGGACATTTCAAAGCGGGAAATGTAAGCATAGAAACAGCACTTCTTTTGGCTCCGGGATTAGTAATAGGGGCGTATTTGGGAGCAAGAAGCACTCATACCTTGCATCCAGAGAGATTACAGAATTGGTTTGCCCTTATACTTACTTTGATCGGAATTAAAATGTTAATTTAGCCCTTAAATTTATTAACTCTCGCCCCATAATTAACTAAGAGAACTTTGAAACATGTTGAAACTATCGTTTCATCGAGTTCCTAAAGTAAGATAAACCCATAATAGCCTCGGTGGAGAAAATGAAATCTGGTGCTATCTGGCTGATCCTTATCTTGATGGGAGGTTTAATTCCCATAGGGGCTACTTTTGCCCAAAATCAATCAACTAGTGAATATTTAGGTGAACAAAATAACGAGGAGATCGCTGGAGAGATTATAAATCAGCTGACAAAACTTAGCACTTTAGTGGATATACGAGTAAAACCAGTGAAAAGTAGATTACCTGAGAATCTCCTAAAAGACTACGATAAAGCCAAAGAGCTTAAAGAAAAGGCTCTTACCGAATACCAAAATGGAAACTATCCCCAAGCAATTCAATATTCTCTGGGTGCAATGAGGTACTACAAAGGGATTCTCAAGGCCCTCGAAGAAGATGAAAAAACTCCCGAAGTTTTAAGAACACAAATTCAGGAAGAGAGCACCAGGACCTTCGCATACTTTACGTATGTGGAAAAGCTTATAGAAGTAGCAAAAAGCAAAGAGATAGACGTAGAGAACTTGACCAAGGCTTATGTTGAAGCTAAAACTGCTTATAATGAGGTTCTTAAATATATAAAGGATGGAAACCTTGAAGAGGCCAAAATAAGTCTAGAAAAAGCAAAACAAAAGAAAATAGAACTCGATATGGAGATTAGAGATGTTACAATTAAGCTGGCTTCAAAAAACGCAGAGATGATTGTGAAATCCTTCCTGATAAAGACCAATCAAAGTCTTATAATAGCTGAAAAAGCAATCGAATACGCAAAATCAATGGGACGAAATACTGAAGAAGCTGAAAAAGACGTGAAGGAGATAAGAGAAATATACCTACAGGTCGCCCACTTAGCGAATGAAGGAAAATGGATAGATGCCCTTAGAGTGATCAGAGAAAATGCAGCCCATAGGATAGGATTCTTCACGATAATTGAAGAGATAAAAAGAGAAAAAATGAACGCAGAAGTGTTTCTAACGATGACAAAAGAAAGGATTAGAAAAGATGCTACCGCCCTTGCCATCTTACGGAAGAAAGGGATAAACACTACAAGAGCAGAAATTCAGCTAAGAGGTGCAATTAATGAGTTTTCTATAGCATTTAACCTCATTAAGAAAAACGATGTAAACAGTGCAATTCTACACTTGCAAAGAGCAAACAGGCTTCTCAGAGAGGTAGAGGAATTCATAAATGCAAATTCCTAAGGAGGTCGGGAGATGAAGAAAATCCTAGCTTTAATCAGCATCCTTGCAATTTTGCCCCTTATCAGTGCCCAATTTACAGTCTCTGAGATGGAATTAACTGTGTACACTGATGGTTATGTCAAAGTTCATTATCAAATAATTCCCGATGAATATTCCTCCCAGATAATTCTGCCATTTTTAGGAGAGAACTACGAAGGAGTGGCAGTCGTTGATGAAAATAACAACCCATTAAATTTCGAGATTTACGACAAACATATAGTGATATATGTTGGTGAGGCCCAAATCGTTGACGTTTCTTATTATACACCAGACATTACGTATAAAGAGGGACTGGTATGGACAATTAATGTTTCTAGTGACTTCCCCTTTAATATAATTCTACCAGAAAATGCTGTCATTGTGGATCTTTCAGAAGTGCCCCTCAAAATAGCCTCCAATGTAATAACAATGCCCCCTGGGAATCAAAGTATCTCATACACTTTGGAATTCAAAGAAACTCCTACAGAGGAAGGACAAAGTTATAACAAATATCTTTTACCATTAGGAATTTTGGTGTTTATACTCTTGATTTCTATTGTCCTTGCCAGAAATAGGAGAAAAGAGGCCAAAAGAACAGAAGTCCATATAGACAAAGAAGAATTCTTGAAAAAACTCGAATCCTTTAATCTAAATGAAGATGAAAGGAGAGCATTACTTTATATCTTAGAGAAAGGTGGAAGAGCCAGCCAAGCAGAAGTGAGAACTGCTCTGGAGATACCAAAAACTACAGCTTGGAGAATGTTCAAACGTCTTGAAAAGCAAGGGTTAGTGAAAATAATCAAAGGAAGAAAGGAAAACTGGGTAGAACTCAAGCTTTAAGCTACCTCACCTTTGCCCCAAGTTTAACTTCTTTTTCTGGAGTTAGCAAAGCAACATTTTTGCCATCATCTGCAGCCAAGATCATCCCCTGACTCTCGATTCCTCTAAGTTTCTTAGGCTCAAGGTTTGTTATTACAGCTACGTACCTATTGAGCAACTCTTCCTTCTTATAGTATTTCTTCAGTCCTGCTACGAGTTGTCTGACTTCATCTCCAAGATCCACCTTAATCAAGTAAAGCTTGTCTGCATTTGGATGGTCTTCAACACTAATTATCTTTCCAATTCTTATGTCAAGTTTTGCAAATTCCTCAAATTTCACATAGCTCACTTTACTACCCTCCTTTTTTTCTCTTTTAGGTGTGATTTTCACTTTCTCCCCATAAATCCTCCTAAGAATTATCTCACTTTCATCCCCAAGCCTCTCTTTAGCTATCTTAATAACATCCTCCATTTTGTAGTACTTATCTAAGAGAATTCTTGCACTTTCTGGATTTCCTTTGCCTATGTAGCTAAGTACATATGCTATAATGTCCTCATCGCTGACCTTTCTAAAGAGAATTTCGGCCTTTCTAACTTTGTGACCTGCTTCTAGTGGGATGAATTCCCATCTTTTCACTTCCTCAATGTTAAGCAGATGCCAGATTTTCTCACTCGCATCTGGAAGGAATGGCTCAAGGAGGATCCCAAGGGCCTTAACTAACTGGAGGGAAATATTTACTGTAGTTCCTGTTCTAAGTTTATCAGTCTTAGCAGTCTTCCATGGCCTCTGATAGTCAAAGTACTGGTTTCCAAATATTGCTAGGGCCATTACCCTCTTGAGAGCTTCCTTAAACTGATATCTCGAAATAAGCCTACTTACTTCCTCAAAGGTTTTTTCAATTTCTTTGAGTGCTTTTCTGTCAAGATCATCAAGTTCTCCAGTTTCTGGAATCTTTCCATCAAAATACCTGTTCACAAAGGTCAGTGCTCGGTGTACAAAGTTTCCAAGATTGTTCACAAGTTCCTCGTTTATTTTCTTTTTGAAGTCTCCAAGGCTAAAGTCACTGTCCCTCGTTTCAGGCATTATAGCCGTTAGGTAGTATCTCAAATAATCTGCAGGAAATGCATCGAGGAACTCATGAATCCATATCGCCCAATTTCTGCTTGTTGAGAACTTTCTTCCCTCAAGATTTAGATATTCATTTGCTGGGATGTCATATGGAAGATTCCATTCAAACTTAGCATTATTGTCCTCATATTTTCCATAAGCCATTAAGAATGCTGGCCAGAATATGGCGTGGAATGGAACATTATCCTTTCCAATGAAATGGATTACCCTTGTTTCACCATCAATGTTAAACCAGTATTTTTTCCACTCATCCTCTTTTCCAAGTTTTTTGAAGTGTTCTATTGTTATTGATACATAACCAATTGGGGCTTCAAACCATACGTAGAGGACTTTTCCTTTAACATCTTCATCTTCCAGCGGAACCGGAATCCCCCAACTTAAATCCCTAGTTATTGCTCTCTCTTCCAAACCTTCATTAATCCATCCTAACACAGTGTTTCTAACATTTGATTTCCAGTGTTCCTGCCTGAGAACCCAATCCTTAAGTTTTTCTTGAAAGTCTTGCATTCTTATATAGTAATGAGCTGAGTCCCTAAAGGTAATTGAGTTTCCGCAGATATTACATTTCGGATTTATAAGTTTCTCTGGAGTTAGTGGATGCCCACAGACTTCACATTGATCTCCTCTTTGCTCTTCCGCACCGCAGTAAGGGCATGTTCCAATAACATACCTGTCAGGTAAGAACATTTTATCGTGCTCACAATAAGCTTGTTTTTCAACTTTCTTAACTAAGTAACCATTTTCAAGAGCTTTAAGGAAGAACTCCTGACTTATACGATAATGAACTGGGAGCTCAGTTCTACCAAAGTAATCAAAGCTAATTTTGGCCCTTTCAAAAGTTGTCTTGATATGTTCATGATAGTAATCAACTATTTCCCTTGGGCTCTTTCCTTCTTTAAGGGCTCTGAAAGTTATTGGTGTACCATGCTCATCTGTTCCACATATAAATACAACGTCCTCTCCTTTTAACCTCAAGTAGCGTACGAATATATCCGCTGGCAGGTAGGCTCCGGCCAAATGCCCTGCATGAATAGGACCATTAGCATAAGGCAAAGCAGATGTCACTGTGAACCTCATCCTTATCACCCCCAAAGACTAACTCGCTGCCC
Source organism: Thermococci archaeon (assembly GCA_003663525.1). GTDB lineage: Archaea > Methanobacteriota_B > Thermococci > Thermococcales > Thermococcaceae > Thermococcus_A. The sequence continues at coordinate 5,515 of QMUF01000101.1, forward strand.
TTTATAAGTTCTCGCCAATTTTAAATATTACGGTGGGTTATTTTCACCTCATAAAAATATGCCTATTAATATATATCGGTTCTCTATTCCAAGAGACTTTTTAGTGCTTGAATTCTTTACATTTTTTCTTTTGAAAGCCTCACCCTTTAGAGCGGGGAGGAGGCCAGCAAAGTATTTTAACTCTTGAATCAAAATCCCTCTGGTGAAAGTATGAAGACAAGGCTCAGAGAAAAGTTTAGTTTTGATGCTGCACATGCTGTAGTAATTAATGGTGAACCTGAAGAAGTACATAGCCATACGTTCAAAGGAGAAGTTCTAATCGAAGGAAAAGTTAAAGAAGGCTATATAATGGATTTTCTGGAACTAAGAAAAATAATAGAAATGACAATAGCACCATTGAAACATAAAAATCTCAACAGAATATTTAAAAATCCAACCACGGAAAACATAGCCCTGTGGATTGC
>QMUF01000102.1 GCA_003663525.1 Thermococci archaeon
CCATTTTTGATAGGATTAATGACAGGAATTAGCTTCGCTTATGTTGGTATGGCGTTCCCCCTCTTGCTTCCTTTCTTCACAGGCTTTGACAAGATAGCCCTTGCTTACTTAAGCGGATACATGGGGATGCTCTTTAGCCCGGTTCACCTATGTTTAGTATTTTCTGCAGAATATTACAACGCAGATCTAGGTAAAGTTTACAAAGCGATGCTGATCCCAGGGTTAGTTCTTTTCCTCTTGGGAGTGGTTTATATTTCCTTTCTCCTCTAAACACCAAAAATAGTTTTTGAGTCCTTTGAATCTCCTCTTCAATTCTCATTGAACTCTCCATATTAAGAGCGCATTGAAGGTTTAAAAAATCTCTAAGAAGCAAAACCGAAGTGGTTATATACATGGAGACTCTAATATTAAAACTGGGGAAATGTATGAATCCCACCTTGCTCCTCCTTGGCCAATCATTCAGCCTCTCTGCAAAAATAGTGGGAGCTTTATTTCTCGCTTATGTTTATTGGAAACATAAAAGGAAACCAGCATTATACTGGTCTCTCTCATGGATTGCTGCAGCTTTTTCAGTAGTTTCTGACATAATTGAAAGTTTGCATGCTCTCTCTTTATCCGAAGCGTTTTGGGCAATGTTCCTGTTCTATGGTGTTATTGTCCTCTTAGAGGAAGAGGGTATTGGAAGCAAACAACTGGGAATATTATCTACAATTCCACCAATAATAAGTATTTATGGGATTCTGTTAGGAATTTTAGATTACTCTTCAGATTGGTTCGTGGTTCTCGGCCTCCCCTATGCAGTTTCTGCCCTATTCATAATGTTTTCGGGAGCTATAATAATCTACGTACGGAAAATCTATAACCACCGAGCGCTCTATCTAGGAACTGTTCTGCTGATATATGGGCTTCATGAGCTTGATTTCCCAATAACGAGAAGAGTAGATTGGTTCACCCCTATAGGCTTCACTTTTGGAGCTATTTTTAGCATTGTTTCTGCTTATGTAATGATAAAGTTCGTCTTTGCGGAAGAATTCATAAAGCCTGAGAGACCCTCTGTAAAAACATACGTTCATCCCGGCGTTGTGTTGATTAGTCTCACTGAGTATTCCTCAATGAAGAATGAATTGAAAGACATCCCCGTGCTGGCATTTGTTAGGGACTCAAAGGTTCCAAAGGCATGGAATACATTTTTCATATCGACTGTAGAGGTGAGACACTCCATATCTCCAACTAACTTGGCGTTCATAATTGATACCTCCGTTAGATATCTCAAAGAAGCCAAAAACAAAGGGTTTGGAGGGGTTATTATTATAGACTGTCCGGAATACCTAAAAACATACAATGGATTTGAATCATTGGCAAAATTCTTTGCTTCATTAAAAGATTTCACGAGTTTATATGGTGGGACTCTTATACTAGTGATTGAAAAAGGGGCTTGGGATGAAAGAGAGCTACAAATCCTAAAAAGAATACTTGTGTGATTCCAAAAGTTTATAACTTTAAATTCCATCATTCCGAAAGGTGAAAAAATGGGAATTGAAAACATAATAGCAAAATTGGCCTCAATTGGGTCGGATCTAAGCACGCGAAATGCAGTTAGAATGGCCCTATCTCTAATAAGAGAGGATGAAGAGCTCACCGACCAAATTTACGTCGAGATAAAAAACAAGGCATACAAAGAAGACCTCGCAAGAGTCCCCATTGAAAAACGTGCCGTCTTCATTCCCCAATGTCTAAGGAATGTAAAGGAATGCCCTGCTGAATTTGGCGAGTATGGATGGGAATGCACAAAATGTGGGAAATGCCCAATTGGAGATATAATAGAATATGGAGAGAAGCTTGGATATAAGCAATTCTACGTGGTTCCCGGTGGGAGCTTGGTAAAGAAAATCCTCAAGGAGAAGGTTCCAAAGGGTGAAATAAAAGCAGCAATTGGAATAGCATGCTGGCCCGAGCTGGCCGAGGCCAGTGAAAAACTTTCCATCTTAAAGATCCCCCTCCAAGCTGTCCCATTACTAAGAGCAGGATGTATAAACACGATAGTTGATATCAAAAGGGTCAAAGAAGTTCTAGAAATTGGAATCAGACAAAAAGTACAAAAACCACTAACTTCTCCCGATGCAACTCCACAGATTAGCTTTTAACCAATATCCTTTCTTATTTCATTCCATATTGCAACCAGAATTAGTATTGCTCCTAGATACCCTCTTGAACTCAATACTTCCCCTATAGTCAAAAATGAAGAAATATGCCCAAATATAGGTTCAGCTGAATAAATCAATGCTGCTTTATGTGCTTTTGTTTCTTTTTGATACTTTATCTGAAAAGTAAAGCCAATTACTGTTGCTAAAACTGCAGTGTAAAGTATTCCAACCCATGGTACTGTTTCTCTTGGGAAAGCGAACCCCTCCACAATTAGAGCATAACTCAATGAAAATACAAAATTCCAGAATATCTGCCAGAATGCTAAGCTTAAATAATCCTTTTCCTTGAACTTATGGATCAAGACTATCTGAAATGCAAATGAAATTGCACAAAGAACTGTTAACAAATCCCCATAATTAAAGCGGAGTGTTGCACCAGATATCAAATATAAGCCGACTATAGCGGCACCCAGAGATAGAAAATCCCCACCCTTTAACTTATCTCCAAGGAGCACATAAGCCACGAATGGGGTAAAAACAACGTAGAGGGAGGTTATAAATGCAGAATTCGATGCAGAGGTATACTTCAACCCAATGATTTGAGAGGCATGTCCAAAAAACAAGGTAAACCCTAAAACAAAGCCCCCAAAAAGCGTTTCTTTTTTCAGAACTTTTTTACCAAAAAATAGCAACATAAGAAGGGAAGCAACGCCAAAGCGATATGCCAAGAAAAGAACCGGGGAGAGATACTCAAGACTAATCTTCATGGCCGGAAAGGTAAGTCCCCATATGGTTGTAATTCCTAGGAGGATCAGTTCCGCTTTTTTCATGTCCCCTTCTACAAGAATTGGGTTTTTAAGTGTTTCCTTCAGAAATTAGTTTGAACGCTCTAATTTGCGTAATCCTTATATAAAAAGAAAACATAGAGTATTTTTGGTGATATCATGAGCGAGAATGAACCCCAAAACATCCAACACGAAATTTTCGAGAGAGTTTGGATCCTAATAACCCCTGATAAATGCAGTGGCTGCAGATTGTGTGAAATAACATGCTCTTTAGAACATGAAGGAATTATCTGGCCGGAAGCATCAAGGATAAGAGTTTTTGAGCTCTTGCCCGGCGTTGATGTGCCCCATACTTGCGTCCAATGTCCAGATTATCCATGTGTAAACACCTGCCCGGTGAATGCTTTGAGTGTAGATGAAAAAACAGGCGCGGTTCTTGTTGAAGAAGAAAAATGTACCGAGTGTGGTGCATGCATCACAGCATGTCCAGGAAAAGTTCCAAGAATTCCAACAGACAAAGGAAGTGTAGTTATATGTGATCTCTGTGGTGGAGAGCCTAAGTGTGTCGAAATCTGTCATGAAGCTGGTCATGACGCTCTAAAACTAGTTAAAGGAAACTACAGATCTGTTTTCAAGACCTTTGCAAAAGACCCCATAGAAAAAAGCTTTGAGATTGCAAGAAAAATGTATGGAGAAGAATTTTTAAGGTGAGAAAAATGGACGGTTATACCGGAAAGCTTCTTGACATCAATTTAACAAAGGAGAAGATAAAGGAGATTGAACTTGACGAAGAGATTCTTAAGAAGTTTTATGGAGGCAGGGGGCTAGGTACCTACCTTCTCTGGAAAGAGCTTGGAGAGAGATGGGAGACTGTTGAGCCTCTCGGTGAGGAAAACTTGCTCTTGATTCTAAGTGGACCTCTAACTGGCTATTATCCCGGAATGAAGACTGCTGTTATTTCCAAATCCCCAGAAAGCAACGGTGTTGTAGGGAGCGTGCTAAGCAGCGAGGTCGCTTTAGAACTTAAAACCTCAGGCTATGATGGAGTTATAATACAGGGCAAAGCTAAAAGCCCAGTGTATCTTCTTGTCCACAACGATACCGTGGAGATAAGGGACGCAGGCAAATACTGGGGTATGGGGGGAACTGAACTCTACAAGACCCTTCTTAAAGAAGTTCACGAAGAGATAAAAAAGAAAGAAATGCTGAAAGGAATCCCAAAAGAGCCTGCAATGATGTATATAGGACGGGCTGGAGAGAACAAAGTGCGTATTGCTACTATAATGACAAAACTCATACATGCGGCTGGCTATGGCGGTTATGGAGCGGTTATGGGAAGCAAGAATCTTAAAGCCATACTCGTAAAAGGAAGCAAAGCCCTTCCAGAAGTTTATGACAAAGAGAAAGTAAAGATGCTCTTAAGGGAGTTCTGGAGAAAATCGTTCTCATCAACCACGTTTAGAGAATGGGGGACTGGAGCTGGAGGTTATAGTGTCGGCCATGATCGCTCAAGTGAACCTATAAGAAACTGGCAAGAAGAGTATCACGATAACAAAGAGATAAGTGTGGCCAATTTCGAGAATAGAGCTTGGATAAAGAAATATTGGGCCGACTATGGATGCCCAATCAACTGTATGAAGATTTCATACCTTCGTTACGGCCCATACAAGGGAGCAATTACAGATGCACCTGACTATGAGCTCCAAGCATATCTGGGGACTAATCTTGGAATCTTCGAGCCAGAAAAAATCGTTTATCTATCATACCTTGTGGATGAACTCGGATTAGATGGCATAAACGCTGGAAATACTTTGGGATTTGTGGCTGAACTTTATCAGAGGGGAATTCTAACAAAAGACGATATTGGTTTCGAACTTAAGTGGGGAGACGAAAAAGCTTTTGCAAAACTTTTACACTTAATAGCCAACAAAGAAGGAATTGGAGAGATATTAGCAGATGGGACATATAGGGTTGCATTAAAAATCTCCAAAACAAACGGGATAGATGTCACAAAATACGCCGTGCATGTGAAAGGAATAGGTATCGGAGCACATGGAGTAAGAAGCGACCTTGATTATACAAAAGACATCAGTTATGCAGTCTCAGTTCAAGGTGGGGATCACACTTCAACAGTAGCCTTACCAGCGAGAAGTTATGAAGGCGAAATGGTTAACGCTTTCTATGACTCAGCAGTAATATGTTCCTTTGTCACACAACCTGGCTTCGAGAATATCTTAGAGTTTGGAAACGCAGTAACTGGTTTTAACATAAAACCCGAGCAGTGGTTCAATGAAATCGGGATGAGAGTAATACACCTCCAAAGGATCCTTCTCCTCCTAGGTGGCCCGGATGTTTACTGGGATCCAAGAAAAGATGATGATAATCCCTCAAGGTTCTACGAACCATTACCAAATGGGCCTGTTAAAGGAAAGGCCCCAAGTAAAGATGATATTAAAGCAAAAGTGAAGCAGTATTACAAAGAAATTGGCTATGACGAAAATGGCCTTCCAAAAGAGGAAGTCCTCGAAGAACTTGGCTTAAAAGATGCAAAAAGAGAACTTCAAAGAATTAAAAAGCGGTTAAATCTCTAACTTTTTCTTTTAAACTTTAGGTTTTGACGAACTTTTTAAAGTTTTGTGACCAAAAAATACATGGTGATACCCATGGTCGAATATAAAGACATGGCAATTAAAGTGGTAGGAGAAAGGGTTTCTCCAACAAAAATGAAAGTTAAAGCTAGAGACTTTGAAATTTCAATTGACAAAGTAGGAGGGAAATTTCCAAGCCCTCTAGATTACACCCTTGCTGCTCTTGCAGGGTGTATAAACATCGTTGCAACACTTGTAGCCAAAGATATGGGAATAAACATTGAAGATTTGAACATAGAAGTTGAGGGTGTCTTTAACCCCGGAAAACTCTATGGCCAAGGCAATCAAAGAGCCGGATACAAAGAGATTAGAGTTAAAGTCAAAGTAAAAACCGATGCTGATGAAGAGACTCTCAAGAAATGGCTTGAACAGGTAGAAGAACGCTGCCCAGTTAGCG
>QMUF01000103.1 GCA_003663525.1 Thermococci archaeon
AGTCTTGAAACTCTGGAAATTAAAAGCCCCAGAAAAGCTCGTGCGCATAACTACTTCCAACGGTGCTAGCATCATTGTTACTCCAGAAACAAAGCTTTTAACCCCTTCAGGATGGGTTCCTGCTGAAAAACTCAAGGGAGAAGTTCTCACAGTTACTGGTCCACAACCTGTCTTGGTTGAGCTCATTCAAAGTCCCTACGAATACGTCTATGATCTGACAATAGAAAGCTCCCACAGCTTCATTGCCAATGGTTTCATAGTCCACAACACTGCCGCCGCTGTCCGCGATGAATTAACCGGTTCTTGGGTTTTGGAGGCTGGAGTTCTTGTTTTAGCCGATATGGGTATCGCTCTTATTGACGAGATCGACAAAATGAGTGACAGGGATAGGAGCTCTATACATGAAGCCCTTGAGCAGCAGAGCTACCACCATGACTTCGAGATCCTCCTTGCGGATGGCAGGAAGGTGAAAATAGGCGAGCTAGTGGATTCACTCATTGAAGCCAACCGCGATAAAGTAATTCTCGGCAAGGACACGGAGATCCTGCCGGTTGATGACATAGAGCTACTCGCCTACGACCTTGAAAGTAAAGAAATAGTTAAGGTCAAGGCTGACCGCGTGAGCAGACATAAGGCTCCGGAGAAGTTTATAAGACTGAAGTTCTCGAACGGCAGGGAAATAACCGTAACACCAGAGCATCCGATTATGGTGTGGGAGAAGGGCAAAATTGTCGAGAAGCCTGCTGAAAAAATCAGGCCCGACGATCTCGTACTTGCCATTAGACATTATGCTCCACTGGAAGGGAAGAACTTTGACGAAACAACAGCGAGGTTCCTTGGCTTCCTCCTCCCGGAGGGGTTCACCTATGCCAATCCATCAAACGGCTACTACGAGGTTGGATTCACAAACACTGACAAGAGAATTGTTGAGGAATTTAAAGGAGTTCTCAAGAAACTTGGCGTCAAATACGATATCCAAACAAGGGAAAGGCCAGGTGAAAAGAAGCTCTACACAGTTCGGACAATTTCAAAAGACTTTTACCTAAAACTCAAAGAGGAGTTTCCGGAGGTATTTCCTGAGAAGAGCAATGAACGGCCAGCTCGGAGGAAGAGACTTCCAACAAAAATTCTGGGAGCTGACGAGAGGGCAAAGAAAGCCTTCCTCAATGCTTTCTTCAAAGGAGACGGATTTGTCGATAAATACAGGGTTGGCTTCACGACATCATCAAAGGCAATGGCAGAGGATCTCCAGGACGTCTTGCTAAGCCTTGGCATATACTCGTACATCTTCGAGGAGAAGCGTGGAAAAACTACTTATTACAAGGTCATTGTGAGCGGCACCGAAGATATTGAGCGCTTTGCCAAAATTGTTGGGGACGACCCTAGGATAACAAGGATAAAACAGCTTGTTAAAACATCCCAGAAGAAGCGCAACTACCGTGATGTTATCCCTACAGAAGTTCTTGCGGAGCTAAGAGTGGTTCTCAATTCACTCCATATAAATGATGGGGGTCTGACAAAGAACATAAAAGCTAGGCAAAATGCAAACAGGGAAAGAGTGCGGGATTATGTAAAGAGGGCAGAGGAAAAAATTGCCAAACTCAAAGATGCGATTGGAAGAAGAGACGTCGAAAGGATAAGAGATTTCGTAACGGTAAGAGAACTGTCCAAAAAAATAAACGTTCCCTATTCAACCGTGCTTTACAGACTCGCCCGTAAACATGAGGAAACCGTTAAAGTACTAATGGAACTCGCGAATGAAAAACTGAGAAAAGCTGAGAAAAAACTTGCGGAGATTAGGGCCATTGTTGAAGGTAATCTGCGCTTCCTCAGAGTTACAAAAGTTGAGGAAGTGCCTAATGACCGCTGGCAATGGGTCTACGACGTAACCGTCGAGCCATATCATCTCTTTGTCTCCCACGGACTAGTTCTCCACAACACAGTAAGCATCTCCAAAGCAGGAATTACGGCAACTTTAAACGCGAGAACTACCGTTATAGCTGCTGCTAATCCAAAATATGGAAGGTTTAATAGAATGAAACCCCTTCCGGAGCAGCTCGACCTCCCTCCAACGTTATTAAGTAGATTTGACCTCATCTTTGTCCTTCTTGATGAACCGGACGAAAAGTTTGATTCCGAAGTAGCTGAGCATATTTTAAAAGTCAGAAAGGGAGAAACTGAGCAGATCATTCCAAAGGTCCCATATGACCTCCTTAAAAAGTACATAGCATATGCCAGGAAGAACATTCACCCCACTCTGAGTAGGGAGGCTATGGAAGAAATAAAGAGGTATTACATAAGAATGAGAAAAACTATAGGGAAAGGGAGTGAAAACGAGGGTATTAAGCCCATACCAATCACCCCTAGACAGTTGGAGGCCCTCATAAGACTTAGCGAAGCCCACGCACGCATGAGACTAAGTGAGGTAATTACGAGAGAAGATGCAAAGGTAGCCATAGAACTGGTGGAATATACACTAAGGAAAACTGCAATGGATGAAGAAGGGAATATCGATGTTAGCATTTTAGAGATCGGAAAATCTTCAAGAAAAATAAATAAAATGGATAGAGTGCTGAATATAATTAAAGAGCTACAAGATCTCGAAGATTATGGAGCTCCCAGAGATGAAGTGATAAAAGAGGCAAGTAAACAAGGAATAAGCAGAACTGAAACTGAGAAAATAATAGAAGAACTCAAGGCCAACTCGATGATATATGAACCGAGAAGTGGATACTACAAGGTCTTGTGAAAAGATTAATAAAGCACCTTCAGAAAGTATAGCGAGGTGAGGAAAATGGAACATGATTATTACGATTATGAAAAACTTTTAGAGAAGGCTTATGATGAACTCCCCGAAAATGTGAAACACCATGATTCAAGATTTGAGGTCCCAACCGCAGTTGTCACGATAGAGGGTAATAAAACATTAATAGAAAACTTCAGAGACATTGCAGAGGCAATGAATAGAGATCCAAATCACCTACTTAAGTTCATCCTGAGAGAAGTTGCTACAGCAGGCACTTTAGAGGGAAGAAGAGTGGTTTTGCAGGGCCGTTTTACCCCATATATGATAGCCAACAAACTGAAGAAGTACCTCAAAGAGTACGTTATTTGTCCTGTCTGTGGCTCACCTGATACGAAAATCATTAAAAAAGATCGCTTCCACTTCTTGAAGTGTGAAGCATGTGGTGCAGAGACTCCAATAGCCCATCTCTGAACTCTTTTTCATACTTTTATTTGTGTACATGTATTCTTCCGGGCATTTTATGGTTATGAAAATCCTTTTAAAGAGGTTTACAAACTACAAAGTAGGTAACCAATAGTTATGGAGGCAGCTCTTATGAGTATGGAGGAAAAAGTGAAGGAACTTTATGAAAAGAGGGGGAAGATTCTCAAAATGGGTGGAGTAGGTAGAGTTCAAAAACAGCATGAAAAAGGGAAGCTTACAGCAAGAGAGAGAATTGAAAAACTTTTAGATCCTGGAAGTTTCGTTGAACTTGGAGCCTTCGTTAAGCATAGGAACACTGAATTCGGCCTTGACAAGATGGAACTCCCGGCTGATGGAGTAATAACTGGCTATGGAACAATTGATGGAAGATTAGTATTCATCTTTGCCCAAGATTTCACAGTAATGGGCGGTTCCCTTGGAGAAATGCACGCTGCAAAAATAAAACGCATTATGGAGTTAGCTTTAGAAGCCGGAGCCCCAATAATTGGTCTCAACGATTCTGGCGGGGCAAGAATTCAAGAGGGAGTTGATGCACTCAAGGGCTACGGTGAAATTTTTAAAATGAACACAATTTTAAGCGGAGTGATTCCACAAATTACAGCTATAATGGGGCCATGCGCGGGTGGAGCAGTTTACAGTCCAGCAATTGGGGACTTCATTCTAATGGTTGACAATCCAGCCACCTTTATGTTCATCACCGGCCCCCAAGTGGTCAAAGCAGTTACTGGAGTTGAAGTCTCTTCAACTCAACTAGGTGGAGGAATGGTTCACGCTCAAAAGAGCGGTCAAGCTCACTTAATAGGGAAAAGTGATGAGGAAGTTTTAATGCTCATAAGAAGGCTCGTTGGGTACCTCCCATCAAACAACATGGAGAAACCACCAAGGGTTAAGGCAAGCGATCCGCCCTTTAGAAAAAGCGACAAGCTTTACGAGATAGTTCCAGATGACCCGAACAAGGGTTATGACGTGAGGCAAGTTATTTACGAGATAGTGGATAAGGATGCTAATGGAAACCCCGATTTCCTCGAAATCCTACCCTACTACGCTCCTAACGCGGTCGTGGGCTTTGGAAGAATGAATGGTCAAACGGTTGGAATCGTGGCAAACAATCCAATTCACTTAGCTGGAGTTCTAGACATTGACAGCTCGGATAAGATTGCACGCTTTGTTAGAACTTGTGACGCGTTTAACATTCCAATAGTAACGCTCGTTGACGTTCCAGGTTACCTTCCAGGAGTCCAGCAAGAGTACGGTGGAATTATAAGGCACGGTGCGAAAGTGCTTTACGCTTATTCCGAAGCAACCATTCCAATGGTCACAATTATCCTAAGAAAAGCTTATGGTGGAGCTTACTTGGCAATGGGTTCAAAGCATTTAGGTGCAGACTTCGTTTTTGCTTGGCCAACTGCTGAAATTGCTGTTATGGGTCCTGAAGGAGCAGCGAACATTATTTTTAGGAAGGAGATTGCTAAGGCGGAGAATCCAGAGGAGTACAGGCAGGAAAAGATTAGAGAGTATAGGGAGAAGTTCGCGAACCCATACGTTGCCGCAAGTAGAGGTTATGTTGATGACGTGATTGACCCGGCAGAAACGAGGGGAAGGATAATTATGGCGTTAGAAGTTATGGACTCCAAGAGGGTTAAGCTCCCACCAAAGAAGCATGGTAACATTCCACTGTGAGGTGCAGGAAATGGTTACTTGGGAGTTCTTCCTTGAAGGCCTTTACATTACCATTTTAGGCGTTACAGTGGTTTTTCTAGTGTTGAGTATATTGGCACTAGCCATGTATGGGATTGGCTATCTTGAAAGGGTATTGATTGAGAGGGAAACACCGGTTGTGGAAACCAAACCAAAAGAAGAGAAGGTGGAATTAAAAGTTGAAGAAAAACCAGCTATCGAGCCAAAGAAGCTCGCCATAATCACTGCTGCAATTTTGGCGTACCTTGCTGAGAAGAATACTCAACTTACGCCTTTACCATTTAAAAAGAAGCCTTCTGACGCTGGGCGCTTGTGTGGTGTTCGATCTCAAATTGAGGAAGTTGAGAACTTTAATTATGAAATGGGGGCTTGGTGAGAATGAAGGGAAAAGTTAAAGTCATTGTTGATGGTGTTCCTTATGAGGTTGAAGTTGAAGAACTCGGCGTAGGAAAGTTCAAAGTCAGCTTTGAAGGAGAAAGTTACGAGGTTGAAGCGAAAGATCTTGGAATTCCAATGGGGGCCCTTCAAGCTCCTGCTCAAACTGTAAGCGTACCCTCCACACCTGTAGCAGTCCCTTCGGCTCCTTCAGCAGCTCCAGTTGAAGTCCCAACAGCACCAGCACCAACTGCTGCTGGGGAGGGTGTTGTTACTGCTCCAATGCCTGGTAAGATTTTAAAAATTCTCGTGAGGGAGGGTGATCAAGTTAAAGTGGGGCAAGGTTTGCTTATTTTAGAAGCAATGAAAATGGAGAATGAAATCCCCTCACCAAAGGATGGTGCCGTGAAGAGAATTCTTGTTAAGGAAGGAGACACCGTAGACACAGGACAAGCATTAATAGAACTCGGGTGATGGGGAATGGGAATTGAACAAGCATTAATTGACTTCTTCACTAACATTGGCATTTTCCACTTAACCATCGGGAATGTGGTAATGATTCTCGTTGGGTTTACTTTAGTGTATTTAGCCATAAAGTATGAGATGGAGCCTTTATTATTACTC
>QMUF01000104.1 GCA_003663525.1 Thermococci archaeon
CTGGCTTTATCTCGTATCCCTCATCCATTTCCTACACCCAGGATAATTTCTATTGTGAAATTTTATAACTTTTTTGTTAAAAATAAAAACTAAGTTATAAGAAGATGACAATACCTCTATTCAAATGGAAAAGCAAAATCAGGTTAGAACCCTCTAAAAATACATCATACTTGTATCTTGGGGGTATTGGTTTGGAAGTGCCTTTGAATGTGTTTGTTAGTTGCGCATAATGTAGAAATATCTATCCAGAGAAGAGTGAACTCTCTGGTAATATTTCTCCAAAACTTCAAATCCAATTCTTTCAGCTACTTTTTCAGCTTCAAAGCTTGTTGGGAATGCAATGCTTAAGTGACCATCTAGCACTTCGTATATACTTTCTAATGCCTTTTCATAGAGTTCTTCTCTCAGCTTTCCGCCCAGCGTTGCGGAAGTCCCATAGGGAGGGTCTGTGACAATTGCTTCAAATGCTTTGTCTGGAAAAAGTTTCCCTAGTTTAGTGGCATCTCCTTTTTTTAACACATAGTTTTTTATTCCATAATGTTCAAGATTTTGTTTGGCTCCATCTACCATGTCTTTTCGGAGATCAACACCATAAACTTTCAAACCAAGAAGGCCAGCTTCAATAAGTATTCCACCAGTACCCATAAATGGATCGAGAACCTCCTTTTTCGCTCGTGCTAGATTTATCATTGCTCTTGCGAGCCGTGGAGGTAGAGCTATAGGTTTGAAAAATGGTCTTCTATCTGCTTTTCTTTTTTCAAATGATTTGGCCGAGAATGCTTGCTTTCTTATTCCAACCCAGAGTTTTTGCCCGCAATATACTCTGACTAATGTGCCAGGGGTTGTTAGATTTACTTTGAAACCTTGTCTTACTATAATTGCTCCAAGTTCTCTTTCTAGGCTCTCTACATTGTAGCGACAGTTCAACATTGTTTCTCTGTCTACTTTAAAGGTTCCTGCTATGAAGTTTTCCCATTCAAGGTTCTTTGCCTTTAAATAGAGCTCTTCAAGGTTTTCAGCAGAAAAGAGTAAGGTTCCATACTCATGGGCCATTCCGAGCCTTTTAAGGTAGGAAAAAGCGCTCTCATTCGCTTTTAATGCCAGAAACAGATAATCTTTTTCAAGGATTGTGAATCCTGGATTACTAAGCTCTAATAAAGCTTTAACCTCTCCTTCAGCCATTTCGGGTAAGTTTCCAAGAATTTCGGCATAAAGCAATTTGTTCCCTCCATCCATCTGATTCAGTTCTTTAGTATATCTTTAATAAGGGTTTTTGCAATTTCCTCATCTATTGCCCCAGCTCGTAATTCTCTCAATACTCGTTGAATCCCAAAGCGTTTTAAGATTGGAGCACTCTTGGCTGCATGTTTCCAGAGTGAACAGCCAAATCCAAGGGTGTATTTCTCTCCAAGCACTTTTATAGCTTCCCTTTTATCAAGGGCTAAAAAAGCTGGAAAGTTTAAGTTTATTAAATCTCCTTCTTTGTATATCGAGATACTCCCAACACTAAGCAGATCTCCAGAGGCCACAATTTTTATTCCTTCTTCTCTTGCATGCTCCTTTACAGCGTCCATGATTATAGAGTGACATTTACCGCATATAGGGGCTCTCTTCTGTATCTGGGAGTTTGTAACCTCCATATACGCCGGAACTTCAACGAAAACTGCTCCATAACTCCGGGCCCTAAAAAAGACAACATCTTTCATTTGGGGGAGCTTTACCATTACTGGAACTACATCAAAGCCTGCCCACTTAAGGATTAAAAGTGAGGCTGTGCTATCACTCCCCATTGAAAAAGCTAAAGCTATTTTTTCGTCAATTTTACTTCTCTCAAATTCTTCTCCGTAGAGCCGGTAGTAAATAAGGGCTTTTAATCTCTCATAGGTCTCTTCGCTAATCTCTCCTCTGACCTTTTCAAGAGCTTCGAGACTTTGTTGCAAACGGTAAGTTTTAATGAAGTTGCTTTCTACTTTTTCTATCATCGAAGATGATTTGGAAATGAGTTTTAAAGGGTTTCTATGAGATTTATTAGAGATGGACTTTCCAGAAAGGTTAAATTTTTGACGATGTTAATTATTTAGGGTGGGTGGGAATGTTTGCTGAGATAATAACAATAGGAGATGAACTTTTAACCGGTAACACTGTAGACAGCAACTCTGCTTTTATAGCTCAAAAGTTCACAGAGAAGGGTTATTGGGTGAGGAGGATAACAACCGTTGGAGATGATGTAGAAGAGATAAAAGCTGTTGTAAGGGAGGTTCTTTCAAGAGAACCAGAGGTTTTGGTTATAGCAGGTGGATTAGGGCCAACACATGATGATGTAACAATGCTTGCAGTTGCCAAAGCTCTCAACCTCGAACTAGAACTTAGAGAAGATGTCCTCAAGAGAATTGAAGAATTCTACTTAGAGCTCTATAAAAAAGGTTTTGTGGATGATCCGAAAATTAATGAAGCACGGAAGAAGATGGCGTACCTTCCAAAAGGGGCTGAGATTCTCAACAACACTGTTGGGGCAGCTCCAGGTGCATTTTTAATCTATAAAAACACAAAAATCTTCGTCCTCCCTGGAATGCCAAGAGAAATGAAGGCAATGCTTGAAAATGAAGTGTCCCCCAAGCTTGGAAAAGGCAGATTTATTCAGAGAAAAGTTCTTGCAGAGATAACGGATGAATCAAAGCTTGCTCCGGTTTTAGTTGAGGCATTGAATAGATTCAACATAAAGATACACTCCTCCCCAAAGGGCTTTGGAAAATACATTGGGATAATACTCTTTGGGGAATCTGAGGATGAAATTGAAAAGGCTAGAAGATTTATGGAAGAAAGAGGAATAAAATTTGAGGAAGTTTAAGGAATTTGGAAAATACGCATCGTATTTGTTCCTGCAGTCTTTCCTATTGGCTTTCCTTCTGTTAAGAGGACTGTATCATCTTCTTTGGCTATTCCTAACTCCTTTACTAACATTATTATGTCCTTTTCACTGAACTCCTCTTCCATGCAGAATGGGTAAACTCCGTAGGAAAAGGTTAAGCTGTTGCAGACTCTTTCATTATTTGAAAAGGCTAAAATCCACTGTTTTGGTTTAAAACGTGAGATGAGCCTTGGAGTTAGTCCTGTTCTTGTAGGAGTTAGGATGTATTTTATGTCTATGGCACAGAGTGCATCTATAATGCTTCGTGTTATTGCTTCTTTTATCGTGCTCCTTTTTGGTAATGAGTCAATCCAAGCGCGTAATCTGGAGTATCCTAGGGATTCTCTATATTCCTCTGTTGTCCTGGCTATTTTAGCCATCATCTCTACTGATTCTACAGGGTACTTTCCTATAGCGGTTTCTTCGGAGAGCATTACGGCATCTGTGCCATCGAGTATCGCATTTGCAACGTCTGTGACCTCTGCTCTCTTTGGTATTCTCTCTGTGGTCATTGAAACGAGCATCTGGGTGGCGGTTATTACAGGCTTCGCAGCCAAGTTGGCCTTTTTTATAAGTTGTTTCTGCATTATGGGGAGTTTTTCGATTGGCATTTCTACTCCTAGGTCTCCTCTCGCTACCATTATCCCATCAGCAGCATTTAGAATTTCATCAAAGTTTCTCACTGCATCTGGCCGTTCTATTTTTGCTATTACAAAAGCGTTGCCCTTTTTCTTCTCTAAGAAGCTCTTTACCTTGAGGACATCATAAACAGAGCCTACAAAAGAGAGGCCTATAGCATCTATTTCTTGTTCAATGGTGAATTCTATTATATCAAAGTCTCTTGGGGTAACAGCTTCTATCGGAAGGTTTGCTTTGGGTATATTAATTCCTTTATGAGAGAAAAGAATTCCTCCATTGGTCACTAGACATTCAACCTCGTCCTTTCCCACTTTATCGACCTTTAGTCCAATATAACCATCACTTAGGTATATAACATCTCCTTTCGAGACCAGTTTGGGAAAAGCCTTGTATTCAACTGGGATTGTGGTTTTATCTCCTTCAACCTCTTTGGTTGTAAGCATAACTTTATCTCCCTTTTTTAAGGTTACAGAGTCTCCTTTTATCTTTCCAACTCGCATCTTTAATCCTGGCAGGTCTCCCAAAATTGCAACCCTTTTTTCCAATTTCTCGGCAGTTTTTCTTATCAGCTCAATGGTCTTTGTGTGTTCCTCAAGGGTTCCATGGGAAAAATTTATCCTCGCAACGCTCATTCCAGCTTTTATCATCTTTTCTATAGCTCCCTTATGCCTTGAAGACGGGCCAATTGTGGCAATTATTTTTGTTTTGTGAGCGGGAAGCTCCATTTCTCTCACCATTTTGCTCCTTTCTTTCAAGATTAATTAACTTTTCTAGAAAATTCGAAAATATTTTAAACTTCTGCATTTACGTATTTTCATGAGAAAAAAGTTGATAACAGCGATTCCTCCAGATGAGATTCTTAAAATCAAGGAAATCTCCAAAGCTAGGGTTGAGATAAAAATCTTGGAAGCAGAGGCCTATTTTGGGATGCCAAGATGGAGGATAGTTATTGATGGAAGTGATGGGGAAGTTGAAAAGTTTATGGGCGTTCTGATGAGATCCAGAGCGGGCGGCTAATAAAGCTCTCCGATATTTTCCTTTTCTTTGAGCTCCTCTTCTTTTTTCTCAAGATATCTTGAATACCAAGTTGTGAAAATATGAATAAGTAGATAAGCGAATATTACGCTTAGTATGCCCCCGAGGAGTGTTTTATCAGTAATTTCTCTTGTAGGGATGGGCATTCTCGCCACCTCTTTTTCTTTCCAAATATCTTTCTACGAGCGTTTTTAAGCCAAAGAGTATAAAAATAACAGAAACAGAACCAAAACCCATTTTGTAGAGACTCCCGAGATGATCTGCATTTACCCCACCAGCGCATTTTTCAATCCAAATTCCTTTACAAGCTGGACCGCTTTAAGCATTTCATCATTTGTAAGCCTTCTATCAATTTCAGGATATTTGTAGGCTCTATATTCCGGCCGGTACTGAAACATCACATTAACTCTCACATCTCTGCCGAGGTTTTCGCTTATCCATTTCAAAATCGGTCTTGTACAACATTCCAAATGACCGGGGATTATGAGATGTCTTATTAAAAATTCTGCTTTGTAATGTTTTTTTGCAAGTAAAAAGTTCCTTGTAGTGACTTCCCAGTATTTTGGGGCACTGGAGTATTTTAGCGCATCTTCATTGTTGCCCCACTTGAAATCTGCGAGATAGAGATCAACAACTCCATCTAAAAGAGCCATGCTCTTCTCGCTCATATACATGTTGGAGTTCCAGACCACAGGAGTGGGAACCTTTACGTATCTCAAACTCTCGAGAATGAAGGGAAGGTTTGGAGTGGGTTCACCGCCGACGAGGTTAACGTTTTTAGCACCTTCCGCATAAGCTACCGCTATTTTAGCGGCCATATCCTTCGGGGAATACATTAAACCTACACGGTGTTGGCTTATATCCCAATTTTGACAAAAGACGCACCTGAAATTGCACCCTGAGAAGAAAATCGTATAAGATGGAACTAGCTCAGGTTCTTCCCCTATGTGGAGGAAAGTGCTTGCAACTAAGCTCTCTTTAACCCTGCAGTAACCCATCTCCTCAAAGCGGTTTGTGTGGCACTTGAACTCACACAGTTCACATCTTTCAAGCATTTTATGTGCTATTAGGGCTTTTAACTCAAGAAGACTTTTCTCCGGATTCTCCTTTAGGTTGTTTTCCCTCAGCCTTTCCATACCTTCTTTATGTATTTCCCACAACTCCTCAAGATCGGCATCTTCTTCGAAATTAACCTCTATTCGATTTGTATAAAAGAAGTTCGGCCTTTCCTCTCCAGTTAAAATTGAAAAATAATGCTGTAGAGCTTCTTTTGCCCTTTTAATCTCTTCAACTTCTACCCTTCTAAACCACATAACCATCAATTAAGAATAGC